>JACDBO010000428.1 GCA_013694885.1 Chloroflexia bacterium
GCCCCTTTCCCACCTTCAGTCCCGTTGCCGTGAAGCCATCGCCTCCGCGGTAATTGAGGCGACCGCGGCACTGTCGATGCACAAGTCGAGATCACGCCCGGCTTGCCGCCGCACAATCCCCGCCACCGTCCCTGATCCCGTCAAAGACGGCACGTATTCGTTTCTATCGGTGGCATATCACCGTGGTGCCGATGGTGGCCCATTCCCAGAAGAAGCGGGCGTCGTCGAGGAGCAGGTTCAGGCAGCCGTGGCTGCCGGGGCGACCGATCGTCTCCGGCGTGCGCCACCAGGCGAAGTGGAGGGCGTGACCAACGTCCGTGAAGTACTGCGTGAAGAGCACGTCTTCGAGTTTGTAATGGCCCTCGGCGCCGATCGCCTCGGCGGTCATCGTCTCGTTGGCGACGCGGGTGTTGATGGCGAAGGAGCCCTCGGGCGTCTCCCACCCCGGCATCCCGGTCGTGGTGACCACCGTCCGCACGGGCGTGCGCCCCTCGTAGGCGACGATCAGCTGCTGGGTGAGGTGAACATCGATCCAGCGGCCCTGGGCTGGGGCGTTGGTGGGCGGCGACGGCGGCATGACGGGGGCCGCGCGCCCCACGTTGCGGGCGTAGATGAAGCCGCCGTCTTCCAGGCGCGCCCAACCGTCGGCGCCCTCGAAGACTTCCTCGCCCTTGACCCAGTCGACCACCGTCACGGCGTCGCCGTAGATCAGTTCTGTGACCACGCGCGATGTGGTCGTTGGTTCGGCGCGGATGTTGGTCTCGCTCAACGTCGCGCCCTGCCAGACCGAGACCTCCCAATTCTGGGCAGCGATTTGCGGCAGAGCCGCCGGTGCGACCAAATACTCGGCGGCAACCCAGCCTGCAAAGCCGTCGACGTAGCCGGGGACCCATTCGCCGTGCTCGCCCGGTGGGGCGACGAACTCCGCGTTGTCCGGCAGGACGACGATGATCTCGGCGTCGGTGCCCGGCCCGGTGCGGAGGCGGAGTCCCTCGGAGGCGCTGACCAAAGAGGTGGTGCCGCCGTTCGGCGGGGCCGGTGCGAAGGCCGGGTCATCGCCCGTGCCCTCAGTCGCGATGCGGTCCGCCCAGAGGCGACGGACGCGGACGGTGCGGTCGGCGCCGAGTTCGAGGATGGCGCGCTCGAACGCCTGCACGGTGAGGCCGTTCTGCGTCGCGGCCTCGGAGCGCGGCATGCCAAAGATCTGGAGACCGCCGTGTTCCTCCCAAAAGGTGAGGAACTCACCGGAGATGGTGTGCTGGCTGTCGGGGAAGAACTGGCAAGTCCTGTTGTCTCCCGAGCAACCGCTGACCGCGGTGCGCGCCGATGCGGGGACAGCGCCGCGGATGGTTGTGGCCGCCAGGTGCATGGCCTGGATGTCCCAGGGCGCCTCCAGGGTCGGGTCGTGGAGCAGGGTGAGGGTCTCGAAGGTCTGCTGGATGCCGCCCGAGCCCTCGACATAGCGCTCCTCGGAGAGTGGCAACCCCAGCACCGCCGCGCCGCCCGCGTTCCGCCAGCGGCGCAGGAACGAACCCTGGAGGTTATGACCGGTTTCCGCGAAGTAGCGGCCGCCGGTCGTGGTGCTTCCGTCGTCCTGCTCGGCGACTTCGGTTGCCTGGTCGATGGGGATGATCTGTCCCTCTTGATCCTGGGCGTGCGTTGTCGTGGGCAGGACCAGTCCGCTCGCACCCGCGGCGAGCGCACTGGTCAGACCGGCCAGACCGGCGAAGCGCCGGCGACTCATCCGGGGTGCGGCGGCGGGTTGGTTGGAACCAACATGTGTGTCGCGCATGATCGCTCGCTTCCTTGATTCTGCTTATTGCGTGACTTCGTTTCCTCACTTTCCTTTGGGAAGTAGTGGAATGGTACCGCGTTGGCGCGATCACCATCAGACATCGCGTCATGAGAGCGGGATGTCGCGGCGGCCGGCGAGCTCTTGACGCGCGGGCGAGCGGCCGCGATGGTGCTCACCTGTATCAACGCTTGGGGGCGCTAGGAGGTTTTGCATGCAAATCGGCGTTGTGTATCCTCAGACAGAGCTCGGCGACGATGCCGGCGAGGTTCGCGAGTTCGCCCAGGCGGTCGAGGCGCTCGGTTTCTCCCACCTGCTCGCCTACGATCACGTCCTCGGCGCCGGCACGCGGACGCGGCCTGGCTGGCAAGGCGCCTACAAGCTGGAGAACACGTTTCATGAAGTCTTTGTTCTCTTTGGCTTTGTGGCGGCGCTAACGACCACGTTGGAACTCGCCACCGGCGTGCTGATCCTGCCGCAGCGGCAGACGGCGCTCGTCGCCAAGCAGGCGGCCGCGATCGACGTGCTCAGCCGGGGCCGCCTGCGGCTCGGTGTCGGCATCGGCTGGAACAAGGTCGAGTACGACGGCCTGAACGAGGATTTCCACACGCGAGGGCGTCGCCTGGAGGAGCAGATCGCCCTGCTGCGTGCCCTCTGGACGGAGGACGAGGTGACGTTCGAGGGCCGCTGGGACCAGATCGACCACGCCGGCATCAATCCGCGGCCAGTGCAGCGGCCGATCCCGATCTGGATCGGCGGTTATGCCGACGCGGCGATCCGGCGCGCGGCGCGTGTCGCGGACGGCTACTTTCCCGGTGGTCAGCCCTGGCAGGTTGTCGAGGGGCATCTGGCGATCCTGCGCGAGGAACTGATCGCGGCCGGCCGCGACCCGGCGACCTTCCCGATCGAACCGCGGTTGAACCTGGCGAAAGGCGACGAGGAATCGTGGGCGCTGGATGCTGGCCGCTGGCGGGAGTTGGGCGCGACGCTGGTGTCACTCTCGACTATGAACGCCGGCTGCGCCTCGGTCGAGGACCATCTGGCGCTGCTGCGGCGCGGTCAGCACGCCCTCGCCGGGATCGACTGAGGTGGGCACGCGCATCGTCCACGACGCGGCGCCGGTTGCGCGGGCGCCGAGTGGTCGCCCGCTGCGCCACCTCGTTGGCAACTGGATCGGTGCCGGTCTCTACGTGGGCGAGCAGTGGCTCCTCCCTGGCGAAGCGGTGCCGCTGCACATCCACCCGGTCGAGGAGGTGCTCGTCTTCCTTGGGGGCGAAGGCGTCGCGATCCTCGGCGAGAAAGAGGTCGCGGTCGGCGTCGGGATTACATTGCACATCCCGCCTGGCGAGCCCCATGGGTTCCGTAACACCGGCGCCGGTGAGCTGCGTCTGCTCGTCATCTTCCCGATGCCCGAGTTTGCGGAGACGGGCCTGGTGTAGGGGCGCACGGCGTGCGCCCTTTCGCCGACCGGCACGGGACGATGCCGGCAAAGTGGCCCGCACCACGAACAGGTCGGCAACGAGAAAGGGCGCATGCCATGCGCCCCTACCGGCCGTGCGGTGTTGTCCAGATTCAGCGCTGCCGTAGGCAGGAATACAGCGAGGGTGGCCTGGAAGGCCACCCTCGGAGCGATGAATTGCGTGGATAGTTAGTCGCTGCGGCGCATGCCGGTGACGAGCATGATGTAGTAGAGCAGCGTCAGCAGCGAGGCGGCGAAGCCGGCGATGTAGGTCCAGGCCGCGGCATCGAGTACCCGCGCCACACCCTTGCTCTCCTGCCCGCCGGAAACCCCGGCGTCGACGATGCCGATTTGCACGAGTGCGGCCTTGGCCCGCCGCGTGGCGTCGAACTCGACCGGCAGCGTCAGCAGCGCGAAGACCGTGGCTAGGCCGAAGAGAATTACACCGATCCAGGCCAACTCGACCAGGCTCAAGATGAGCCCGAGGATAAGCACGATGTACCCGATGTTCGAGCCGATGTTGACCACCGGCACGATGGCGGTCCGCACCTGGAGCGGCGCGTACGCCTTGGCGTGCTGGATGGCGTGACCCGCCTCATGGGCGGCGATGCCGATGGCGGCAATCGACGGTACGCCGTAGACGCCCTGCGAGAGCCGCAGCACCCGCGCACGCGGGTCGTAGTGATCGGTCAGCTCGCCGGGGATCTGCTCGATCTGGACCTCGCTCAACCCCTGGCTGTCGAGCACGCGCCGCGCCGCCTGGGCACCGGTGACCCCGGCGTCGTTCCGTACTTTCGCGTACTTGTTGTAGTTGCTGCGGACCTTGTGCTGCGCCCACAGCATGAACACAATCCCCGGGATCATGAAGATGAGGTAGCGCGGATCGAAAAAGAACATTCCTGTGCCGTCCTTCTGCTGGCCGGCGAGCCGAGTCCACCGCTCCGTGTGCTGATGGCTACCCGTTCGCGCCGGTGGTGAGCAATGGTCTCACCAATCTGAAGTATTTTACGCCATGCGAGCCCGTTGCGGTTTTCTGTGGGGTCGCGCCTCGCCACTGGCGCTTTCCCGAGAAGGACGCGGGTGCGTGGAGCATTGACCGGAATGATGTTGGAGGAGCCAACGACTGTGCCCGTGACACCGACCACGACGACGGCTGATCGAGTAGCGATTCCCAGCGAGAATGGCGGCGACGTCATGTTTATCCTCGATCGATTGCTCGATCCCGAGCTGGAAGCGGCCGTCGCCGCGTTGGATGGCGAGGCGCCGCTGTTGGTACACATGGCTCGTTACCACCTGGGCTGGAATGACGGCTCCGGTGACCCATCCAGCGCCGAGGAGCGGGGCATGGCCCAAGGCAAACGCCTGCGGCCGGCACTCGCGTTCCGCTGTTGCGCCGCCGCCGGCGGTGAGCCGGAGAAGGCCGCGCCGCTCGCCGCCGCGGTCGAGCTGCTCCACAATTTCACGCTGATCCACGATGACATCCAGGACCGCAGTCCGAACCGGCGCCACCGCGCCACGGTCTGGCGGGTGTGGGGCGATGCCCAGGCGATCAACGCGGGCGATGCTCTCTTCGCCGCCGCCCACCTCGCCCTCTTTCGCCTCGCGCGACGGTCGATCCCCGAGGCAACCGTGCTGCGTCTGGCGGCCGCGTTCGACCGGATGACGATCGAGATCGTGCGCGGTCAGGTGCTCGACCTCAATTTTGAGGGACGTCGGGATGTGGCCGCCGACCAGTATCTGACGATGATCCGTGCCAAGACCGCGGCCATTGTGCGCTTCGCCGCCTGGGCCGGCGCCCTGGTGGGCGGCGCCGAGGAGGCGATGGCCGAACGTCTCGGGGAGTTCGGCGAGGCGCTGGGGGTCGGCTTTCAGATTCGGGACGACATGCTCGGCATCTGGGGCGCGCGCGCGGCGACAGGCAAGGATGCCGCTGACGACATCCGTCGCCGCAAGCAGACACTGCCGATCTTGCTGCTGCGCCAGGCAGTCTCCGCCGAAGAACAGGCTGCACTCGACGACATCTACACACGGGACGAGATCGACGAGTCGGGAGTCGGCGCTGTGCTCGATTTACTGGCCCGGCACGGCATCGAGCGCCAGGTCGCCGGCCAGGTCGCCGCCGCCCACGATCGCGCCGCTGATTCCCTCCAAACCGCACTGGCTGGCCGGCACAACGAGACGGAGGCCGCGGGTGGGCTGCGCGCGCTGGTGGATCAACTCTCGACGCGCGAGGGCTAGCGCTGCTGGACGCCGCCGTCCGCGTGCTATTCTTGCTGCCCGTGCTCGCCTCACGTATGGGCTGGGCAGATGCTGACTGGCCGCGCGTTGTGGCGCCTCCGACAATGAAACGGGTGCGGCTGTGGTGACGACGGAGACGATGCTCGACCCCACGATCATCAACCATCTCAAGCGCAATGGGTTGCTGCGCGAGGGGCATTTCGTCTATCGCTCTGGCCGGCACAGCGCCGCGCTGCTCGACCGTGACCGGCTGCTGGCGGACCCCGGCGCGGCCAGCCGGATGGGCTATGCCCTGGCCAAGCGCTTCTTCATCGACCACATTGAGACAGTCGCCGCACCGTCGATCTGGGGTGCGGGGTTGGCGCAGTGGGTCGCCTACTTCCTGGAACCGAAAGCGAAAGTGGTCTACGCCACGCCGCAAGCTGAAGGCGGCTTCCGCATCGCCGAGAACCTAACCGAGCTGATCGACGGTTGCCGCGTGCTCCTCGTCGACAACCTGATCATCAGCGGCGAGACGCTCGGCCGCTTCGACGCGGCGATTGAAAAGTTCGGCGGCGAGGTGATCGGCATCGGCACGCTCTGGGACGGCGCCGACGAGTTCATTCGCGGCCACGGCGTCGTCGGTCTCCTCAATACGCTCTACCCCGCCTACGACGAGCGGAGCTGCCC
>JACDBO010000476.1 GCA_013694885.1 Chloroflexia bacterium
GCTTGAACCAGACGCCGCGGGGTCCATCGGTGACGACGATAGCCAGCGGGTCGGTATCGCTCAGCGCGGCGAAGACATCCTCCGGGCGGGTCGCGCCGAGGACGCCGCGGGCGTCGTCCAGGCTGAGTTTCACCACGGTTGCCGCGCGCAGCACCGGATCGCACGCGGCGGCGGAGGTCGCTAGGTCGGGCCAGAGGCTCGGGCGCAGGTTGAGGTCGAAGACGACCGGGACATTCGACTCCGCCGCAAGTGCCACCGCGCGCTCGATGGCCTCGCGCGACGGCGAGGCGGAGAGCGCGACGGACCCGACGACGATTGCGCCCACTCCGGCTATGCCCGCGCCCTCGACGTCAACCGGCGACAGCAGGCGGTCAGCGTGGCGCAGGAGGCGGAAATGGCCGTCGCCCTTCGCGTCGGTCCAGGCCAAGGCCAGAGTCGTCTCGGCTTCCCTCGTGACGCGCAGGCTGGAGACATCGACCCCTTCACGCACGAGCGAGGCGCGGAGGCGGACGCCGAATGGGTCGTCGCCGACGACACCGCAGAAGGCACTGGGGACACCGAGGCGGGCGAGGGCAACCGCGACATTGGCCGGCGCGCCACCCTCCCGGATGGCGCAGGTCTCGGCGGCGAGCAGATCGCGCCCCTCGGTGGCGATCAGATCGATCAGGCACTCGCCGATGGCGAGCACCGGCCGTGATCGGCTTGGCGTGGACTTCAAACCTAGCTCGCCCAGGCTTCGGCGCGGCCACCGGGTATGTCGCGACGGACCTCATGAACGTCGCGCACGCTCTCCAGGCGGTGCATGATGCGGCTGAGCTGGCTGACGCCTTCGACTTCGACCGTCAGCAGGAGCGTCACCGTCCGGTCATCGTGCGTTTGGGTGAGGACCGAGAGGATGTTGACACGCTCGTCGGCGAGCAGCGTGCTGATGTCCTTGAGCAGCCCAACCCGGTCCCAGGCGAGGAGCCGGACCGCGACCGCGTGGGTCTCGTTTGCCGTCGCCCCCCAGGAGACGGGCACCAGCCGCTCCGGGTCGGGCAGGTTGAGGACATTCGGGCAGTCGTGCCGGTGGTAGACGACGCCGCGCCCGCGGGTGGTGTACCCGACGATCGTGTCGCCCGGCACCGGCCGGCAGCAGTTGGCCGGGATCGTGAGCAAGTTGCCGGCGCCCATTACCTCGACCCGAGCCGGGGTAGTCGGCGACTTGAGACTCGTGGAGATCGCGAACATCTCGCGCGGGCTGTCGTCGAACTTGGTGGCGATCTGCTGCGCGGAGACTCCGCCATAGCCGACGGCGGCGAGAAAATCCTCGAGCTTGGTGTAGCGCGGGAACCGCTTCAGCACCTCTTCCGGTTTCATCTCCAGGCCGAGCCGGCGCAGCTCGCGGTCCAGCGTCTCCTTGCCCTGGGCGATGTTCTCCTCCCGCTCCTGGCGGCGGAACCACTGCCGGATTTTCTCCCGTGCCGAGGCGGTGGTCACGTAGCCGGCCCCGACCTGGAGCCAATCGCGGCGGGGTCCGTTGACGGTCTTGCTGGTCTTGACCTTAACGACTTGCCCGTTCTGCAGCTTGTAGTCGAGCGGCACCATCTGACCGTTGACGGTGGCGCCGATGCACTGGTGGCCGACCTGGGTGTGGATGCGATAGGCGAAGTCGACTGGAGTCGCGCCCGACGGGAGCTCGACGATGTCGCCGGCCGGGGTGAAGACGTAGACCATCTCCTGAAAGACATCGGATTTGAGCGACTCCACGAACTCTTCGGCGTCGGACACTTCGTCGCGCCAGTCCATCAGCTGGCGCAGCCAGGCGACCTTGGCTTCGATCCGCGCGTCGGACTTGCTGCCTTCCTTGTATCGCCAGTGGGCGGCGATACCGTACTCGGCGACCTGATGCATCTCGCGAGTGCGAATCTGGATCTCGACGGGGTGGGCGCCCGGTCCGATTACCGCCGTGTGCAGACTCTGGTACATGCTCTCTTTGGGCGTGGCGATGTAGTCGTCAATCTCGCCGGGAACAGGGTGCCAGCGGTCGTGGGCGATGCCGAGCGCGCTGTAGCAGTCCTGGACCGTATCGACGAGGACGCGGATACCGACCACGTCGTAGATCTCGTCGAAGGCGCGCGCTTTGCGCCGCATCTTGCGGGAGATAGAGTAGATGTGTTTCTTGCGGCTGGACAGCTCCGCGTTGATGCCGGCCGCGGCGAGATCCGCGCCGAGCGCCGCTTTGACCTGCTCGACGTAGACGGCGCTGTCGGCGCCGCGCCGCTCCAGTTCCCCGGCGATCCGCGCGAAGTCCTCGGGGTAGAGAAAGCGAAAGGCCAAGTCCTCGAGTTCGGACTTGACCTGCCAGATGCCCAATCGGTTGGCGAGCGGTGCGTAGATCTCCATTGTCTGCTGGGCGATGCGGACTTGTTTCTCGCGCGGCAGGGCGTCGAGCGTGCGCATATTGTGCAGGCGGTCGGCGAGTTTGATAAGGACGACGCCGATGTCGTCGACCATCGCCAGGAACATCTTGCGGAGACTCTCCTCCTGCTGTTCCTTTTCGCGAGCCGCCAGTTCCTTGGTATCGCCGGTCCACGGGATATTGCCCAGCTTGGTGACGCCATCGACCAGGTTGGCGACGCGTGGTCCGAAATCTCGACCGATCTCGTCGATGGCGACGCCGCAATCCTCGATCACATCGTGGAGCAAGCCACCGGCCAGCGTCTCCGCATCGAGCTGCATCCGGGCCAACGTGGTGGTGACCGCAATCGGATGAACGATGTAGGGTTCGCCGGACTTGCGCTGGCACCCCTGGTGCGCATCGTAGGCTTTGGTGAAGGCGCGACAGACCAGATCGACATCGCCGGCGAGGGCGTCCGCGGCGACGGCCTCATCCAACTGATTGAGCGCGATGGCGACATCGGGTTCGAGCCGCTCCGCCCACGCCGCGACCGCTCCATTGCTGGAGGCATCGGCGGTTGGAATAGCAAGCAACTCCCGCAGCGTCGGACGCCGGGGAAGATCGGTGGTCGTCATCGGAGGCGTTGCCCCGGTACTCTTTGCCTGACGTGGTCTCACTTGTTACGGACGGGCGAAGGTCCGCTCCACGGGCGAACCTTATGAAGTGTAGACAGGCTCAAAGGAGCTAGTCAATGCTCCGGCGAGCATGGGATTCCCCCGCTCCGTCGGCGGCGACGGTCGGCAAAGGCGGCACTGCCTCTGTAGACATATTATAACGAGTGCGTCCAGCCCGCCGTGCCGAACACCAGCCCCCACGGTCAATCTTCCTTCGTCGGCATGACCGATAGGCGGCTCCGGCGCATGGTAGGATGTCGATTCGGTGCGCCGCTATCGTCATGCCTCGAACGTTGTAAGGAGTTACGTACTCTCGTGCCGGATCAGATGCCGTCACAACCGACCATCGACCTGCAGGAGCTGGACCGGATGCGGCCGCCCGACGAAGCACGGGCGATCGTGCTCGACCATGTTCGCTGCCTCCCCGAGGAGTCTGTCCCGCTCGCGGACGCCTCATGGCGGGTACTGGCGCGCGATCTCGTCGCGCCCGAAGACCACCCACCCTTCCCCGCGTCGACGATGGACGGTTACGCGGTCGTGGCTGCCGACGGATCGCCGTGGCGTGAGGTCCTCGGCGAACAGATGGCCGGCGCCCTTCTCGACGTCGAGGTGACGGAGGGGACGGCGGTGCGGATCATGACCGGCGCGCCGATGCCACCAGGAGCCGACGCCGTCGTGCGCGTCGAAGCGACGGAACCGACCGAGGGCCACGTCATCATCCACCAGGAGGAGGTCGGGGCCGGCGACAACATCCGGTCCATCGGTTCGGATGTGCGACGGGGAGACCGCATCCTGGCGGCCGGCGCCGTGCTCGGTCCCGCCGAGATCGGCCTCGTCGCCGGCATGGGCATCAACCCGGTCGTCGTGCGGCGCCGTCCGCGCGTCAGCGTGATCTCGACCGGCGACGAGCTAGTCGAGCCCGGCGACGCGGTGGGACCGGGCCAGATCCGCGACTCGAACCGCTTCAGTCTCGTCACCGCGCTCCGTGCCGAGGGGGCGGAGATCACCTATGCCGGCAAGGCGCCGGACGAACGCGCGGCCCTCGAAGCGCTGTTCGCCGAGCGGATCGCCAGCGACGACGTGGTGATCACCAGCGGCGGCGTCTCGATGGGCGACCTCGACCTCGTCAAGGCCGTCCTCTTCGATGCCCCGGACGTTACGGTCCACTTCCGCCGGCTCTATATGAAACCCGGCAAGCCGCTCAACTTCGCCACGGCTGGAGGTGCCGGCTCGGCCCTCATCTTCGGCCTGCCCGGCAACCCGGTCTCCTCGCTCGTCACGTTCGAGCTGCTGATCCGGACCGCCTTGCGGGCGATGGCCGGGATGCCCGCGATTGAGCGGCCACGGGTACCGGTGACGCTGTCCCACGAGGTCGCGCCGACCGACCGCATCGAGTTTCAGCGGGCAATCGTCGCCGTCGCGCCGGAGGGCCACCTCGTCGCCCGGGCGACCGGCGCCCAGGCCTCCTCACGGTTGCAATCGTTTCTGGGCGCCAACGCCCTGCTCGTCATCCCTCCGCGCGAGTTCCCCTACCCGGCGGGCGAGCGCGTCGATGCGATCCTGCTCTCGGCGCCGGTCCAGGCGTAACGACGGCCAAGGTTTCTACTGGCACGCGCCCTGCAACAGTAGTCATGTTGATTGCCACGCCGCTGTTTACGGCGGAGGTTTTTGTTTGCATTGAAGGAGACAATCACATGAGTGACGGTACACAGCAATTCAGCGTCAGCGATATCGAATACAACCTGATCACGACCTTGAGCAATTTGCTCCAGAGCGAGGAAGTGCTCGTCAAATACGCCGAGGACGCCGACCGCGCCGGCGATTCGGACTGCGCAACTTTGTTCCGCTCGCTGCGAGAGAACAACAAACTCAGTGCCCAGGAGTTTCGCCGGGCGCTCGACCGCCATATGCACGAGGGCAAGTAGCGGACCTTCACTGATTATCGGGAGCAACGGCCGGACGCGCCAGTCGGCACCCCGGCCGTTGCTCATGTCTGGTGTCGGACCGATACTTGAGTCAGTCATCCTCCCGTCTGACGTGCCCGAGTTCCCTTTTCAGCGCGGACCAAGCCTATGATTATGGTCGATTTTCGCTATTTCGCCATCATGCGTGAAATGCTCGGCCGGGCCGAGGAGCGGCGCGAGTTGCCGCCGGGCACCACAGCCGGCGAGGCGTTCGCCCTCGTGGCCGAGGAGCAACCGCGACTCGCGGGAATGCGGCGCTCGGTGATGCTGATGGTCAATCAGGAGTACGTCCGGCCCGACCATGTACTGGAGGATGGCAACGAACTCGCCTTCATCCCGCCCGTCAGCGGCGGTGATCTCGGCCTTGCCGACCTCTTTCGCATCACCGATGAAGAGATCGACCCCCGCGAGGTCGAACGGATGGTCGCCGGCCCGGATGTGGGGGCGGTCGTCACCTTCACCGGCACGGTCCGCGACAATGCTCGTGGGCAAGATGTGGTGGCGCTCGACTACGAGGCCTATCCACCGGCCGCCGAAAAGATGCTCGCCCGCATTGGCGCCGAGATCGCCGACCGCTGGCCCTCCGCCCGCGTCTCGATCACCCACCGCACCGGTCGCCTGGAACCCAGCGAAGTCAGCGTCGTGATCGCCGTCGCCTCGCCGCACCGCGACGCCGCCTTCGCCGCCGCCGCCTACGCCATCGAGCGGATCAAGGAGATCGTCCCCATCTGGAAGAAAGAGTTCTACCGCGACGGCGCCGTCTGGGTCGGCAGCGAAGCCGACTACCAGCGCGAAACGGGCCGCATCCCAACCGACCGCTCGCACGGCACGTAGCATCCGCGCGCAAAGCCGCCACGATATCTGAACACGCTTCGAACTTTTCACGTGGAGCTGGCCGCATCGTCGAGCAAGGCGCGCACAAGGCGCTGATGTACCGCAACCACCCGTATGCCAGGATGTTCGCCGCGCAGGTGGATTGGTATCGGTGAGGCGGCTGGTTCTTTCCAGCCGCGTTCGTCATCGACTGACAGGCGTTGAACGGCCGTGGCGGAGTCGAAACATGTCGGTCGGTTCGCGGGCGACCACACCGGGTCACCCTTCCAGGCGTCACCCATCCGCAACACCGTCGCTGACTTTTCAGGTAGACCATAGACGATAACGCCCCAAACGCCAGCGGGTTGGAGCGGTCCCATATGGTTGCCCGCGAACCCGCAATCCCGCCGCGAAAGTGCCTTTAGTTGGAGTCTGCCATGACCCGTGCCTACCGCCGATATGCTCGCGCGATCTCCACCCTGATCGAGGAAGTCATGGACTCGCAAGCAGCGACCATCGAGTCCGCCGCCGCCTGGATGGCGGAGAGCGTGGCGACTGATGGGGTCGTGCATTTGTTCGGGAGTGGACACTCGCACATGGTGGCTGAGTAGGTGTTTCATCGAGCCGGCAGTCTGATGCCCTGCAACCCGATGCTCGATCCGAACCTGACGCTGTTCGGGACGGTCAACGCCACGCTGCTGGAACGCACCGACGGGTATGGACAAGTCGTCGTCGCCTCGCATGATATCCGGCCCGGTGAGGTCGTGGTCGTGGTCAGCACCTCCGGTGTCAATCCCGTCCCGATCGATGTCGCGCTGGCGGCACAGGAGCGTGGCGGGCGAACGGTGGCGATTACCTCAGACCGCCACTACCGCGACGCACCATCGCGGCACGAGTCGGGCAAGCGCCTCGCCGAGGTGGCGGAGCTGACCATCGACACACTCGTTCCTCGGGGCGATGCCCTGGTGGCGCTCGGCGGCGTCGATACCCCGGCCGGTGGCGCGTCCTCGGTGATCGGCCTCGCGCTCATCAACGCGTTGATGGTCGAGACGGCCGAACGCCTGCGGGAACGTGGCGTCCCGCCGCCGCTGATCCCGACGATGAACTTGCCCGGCGGCGACGAGCGGATGGCCCAGTTGACCGCCCGCTACCGCGACCGCTTGCCGCTGCTGCGGCGGGCGTGACGCGAAGATGAGGCGCGCGGTACGTTCGTCGTCGACCGTGGGGAAAACTCAATCGAGCTGGTTGGCTTGTTCTTCGGCCAGCGTCTGGGTACGGAGGTAGGCGGCGTAGACGGCACGGGAGAGGACGGTACGCAGACCACCCTTCTCCATCTGGTAGATCGCCTCGGCGGAGGTACCGCCGGGGGAGGTCACCATGTTCCGCAGCTCGGCCATGTGCTTGCCGGAATGGCGAGCGAAATCGACCGAGCCGGCGACGGTCTGCAAGACGATCTGCTCGGCGATGCGGCGCGGAAAGCCCATGTGGA
>JACDBO010000014.1 GCA_013694885.1 Chloroflexia bacterium
AGACAGCTCCGAGGCAAAGCGGACACGACGTTCGAGCATCGCGCTAACCTCTACCCCCTATCCCCTCGCAGTTCCGGGTGCGCGGTCACGTAGCGGCGGATCGCGGCTGGGTAGAGGGCACGCTCGGCGGCGAAGACGCGCGCGGCCAGGGTCGCTGGCGTGTCGTGTGGCGCGACCGGGATTTCGGCGCGCAGCACGGGCGGTCCGGCATCGTAGTCGTTGTCGACGATGTGGACCGTCGCGCCGGTGCGGGTGTCGCCGTTCGCCAGCACGGCGGCATGGACATGCACACCGTAGCGGCCGCGCCCGGCGGCGTAGGCGGCGGCCTCCGGCAGCAGCGCCGGGTGGATGTTGAGGATGCGTCCCTCCCACGCCGGCGGCACCACGAGGCGACGCAGGAACCCCGCGAGCAAGAGCAGATGCGGCTGGTGCGGCATCAACGTGTCGTAGACCGCCGTGCTGAAGGCCGCATCGGACTCGAATGCGCGGCGAGGAACGAGATAACCACGGATGCCGGCGCTGTCGGCAACCTGCAGCCCGCGCGCACCGGCAACCGAGCTGACGACGGCGACGACCCGCGCGTCGAGCTCGCCTCTGGCAATGGTCGCCAGCAGGTTCTCCAGCGTCCGCCCGGTGCCGGAGAGCAGCAGCGCCAACCGCCACGGGTCGACCTTGCTGCCCGTGTCAAGTCGCGATGGAGCTTCGTTGCCGTCCGTCATCAGACTCGATTCGTCCCCGTAGCACGCAACCGAATCACAGCGGGCTCATTATGCCCTGATTGCTCGCGATCCTCGAAGTTCACTCGGTCAGCCGTCAAGTTGGCGCTCCAAGCCTGGGCGGTTGCTCCACGCGAGTGTCGCCCATCCGGCGACGGGCGCACGCCGTGCGCCCCTACCAACGCAAGGATTCGCCGCTCCTCGAAACGGTCATCGACGCAGGATCCGGGTCGATGTCCCACCCCGAACAAGGCGCCGTGCGTTATCGAAGCTGTCAGGATTGCGTAGAATCATTGGAGACGCGATGACCTGGGTGCGCACTATGTCAATCCGCATCGGGCCCATCGCCTGCTGCCTGATCGATCATCGTTTCGCGCGCCACCTGATTGTGAGTACCACGTGAGCAGACCACCGCGCCCGGGTCGTCCGCGACAGCGCCCTCCTGGCCGCCCCAACCGCCCTGATCGTCCCGGCCGTCCCGGCCGTCCGCAACGGCGCATGACCGACCCGAATATCAGCCCTGATGCCACGGTCGCCACCGTACCACCCCCGCCTCCCACCTCACCCGGACCACCGGTCGACGTGACGATCGAGCGCATCGTCGGTGAGGGTCGAGGCATCGGTTTCGCCGGCGGCAGAACGATCTTCGTCCCCCTCACCGCGCCGGGCGACCGCGTCCGCGCCCGGACTACCCGGCAGAAGGGCGGCGTGGTCTGGGGTACGATCGAGGAGATCATCGAACCGTCCCCGCAACGGATCGAGCCGGGATGCCCCTACTTCGGGGTGTGCGGCGGCTGCGACCTCCAGCAGCTCGGCTATGCGGACCAGCTCACGGCCAAGGCGGGGATCATCGCCGACAGCCTGCGCCGGATCGCCAGGATCGAGCGCGACACCCCCGTGCCGATGACCGGGGCACCGGACCGCGACTGGCACTACCGCTCTCGCGCCGAGTGGCAGATCGACCATGTCACCGGCGCCGTGGGCTATTTCGCCCAGGGCTCGCACCGGGTGGTCGACGTCGAGCGCTGCCCGATCAGCAGCCCGGACCTCAACGCGCTGCTGACCACGCTGCGCGACGACCGCGCCGCCGGGATCGTCCCGAAGGCGGCGCGGGAGTACCGCGGCGTCACCGGCGATCTCGGCAGCACACTGGAGCCGACCGCCACCCAGCGCTCGCGCGAGGTCAGCCGCACGGTGCTGGACGACACCTTTCGCTACTCGGCCGAGTGCTTCTTCCAGGCCAACATCCCGATGACCGAGGAGGTGGTCCGCTACGTCGATGCACTGGCCATCGGCATCGCCGACGCGGCGACCGGCTCCCCCGGCATCGCGGTCGATCTCTACTGCGGCGTCGGGCTGTTCACGCTGCCGTTGGCCCGGCGCTTCCCGCGGGTGATCGGTGTCGAGTCGCACCGCGCCGCCGCTGGTTACGCGACGCAGAACCTGGAGACTGCCGGGATCGGCAACGCCCGCGTCGCCAACGCACCAGTCGAGCGCTGGCTGGCGAGCGACCACTCGCCGCTGGGACGCGTTGGGCTCGTCCTCTTCGACCCACCGCGAACCGGCGCTGGTGCGGAGACGATCGCCGGCATCCTGCGGTTGCGGTCCGCCAACGTCATCGCCGTCTCCTGCGACCCGGCAACGTTCGCGCGCGATCTGCGTGGCCTGCTCGACGGAGGCTACACGCTGGCTGACATCCACGCGTTCGACCTCTTTCCACAGACCCACCACGTCGAGATCGTCGCCCATCTGACGCGGGATGCGGAGGCGGCGGGTCCGGTGGGCCCGGCAAAGTCGGCGGAACAGGGCAGCGAGGCGGACACGACGGACCAATGACGAAACCGGTCAGCCTGACGCTGACGCTGCCGCTGCCACCCGGCGTCAACAACCAGTACGTGACGGTTGGCCGGCGGCGAGTGCTCAGCAAGTCAGCGCAGGCGTTCAAACGCGACGTGGCCAAGCTCGTTGGCGGGTTGCGCGAGCGCGGCGAGTTGGAACCAGCGCGGGAGCGGGCCTTCGCCGACGCGCTGATCGGGGTCTACCTGACCTTCTACTTCACGACACCAATGCGCCGCGACCTCGACGGCGGACTCAAGATCGCCCTCGATGCCCTCGCCGAGACGCTTGGCTTCGACGACCGGTCCATCGTCGATCTCCACCTCACCAAGCAGATCGACCCGCTCCACCCTCGGCTCGAGGTCGAGTTGGAGACGATTATCGGCTGGGCGTTCGACCGCACCTACGTCTACCTCGGCGACCGCGGGTCCGACGAGACCGACGACGACGAGACCCGCGCCGAGGTCGAGTAGAATCGGGGCATGACTGGGAGTGGCCCTCACCCCCCAACCCCCCTCTCCCGTGCGCGGGAGAGGGGGAGCATGGCGGCGAAGCCTGTAGGGGCGGACCCGTGTGTGTCCGCCCGGTCGCCAACCGACACGGTACGTATTGCGGACAACGGCACCGGCAACCCGCATCGGGCTGACGCCGAGGCGGGCGGACACACG
>JACDBO010000046.1 GCA_013694885.1 Chloroflexia bacterium
CATCGTATCTCGGCCGGCTCGACGGCACCCTCGACTTTCTCCTCCTCCAGCAGCTTCGGGCATTCATCGCCTTCGACCTGATCGGGCCGGCGGCGTTCGACAGGTTTCTGTCGCGCCACCTTGCCTACTTCCCAGCCGACTTCGGGCTGCCCTCGTTTCTTGACAACCACGACATGAACCGCTTCCTGTGGGTCTGCCATGGCGACACCCGCCGCTTGAAACTTGCGGCGCTGCTCCAGTTCACCCTCCCCCATCCGCCGGTGATCTACTACGGCACCGAAGTCGGCCTCAGCCAGCAGCACGACCTCGAATACCCGGACGGTTCGCGCCGGATGGAGGAATCGCGCGCCCCGATGCTCTGGGACGCCAATCAAGATTCCGATCTCCTGGCCTTCTATCGCGATCTAATCGCGCTCCGGCGAGCCCACTCGTCTCTCTGGCGTGCGGAACGGCTGCCCATCGAACTCGACGAGCGCGGTCTCTATGTCACCAGCCTCGGCGGCGAAGCGATGCTGGCCCTCAATCGCTCCCCCGACTCGGTCACCATCTCCGCGCCCACCGACGTGACGATTGCCGTCAGGACCGAGACGGGTGTCACGCGAGACGGCGCCAACCTCCGCCTCCCACCACTCACCGGCGCACTGCTGCTGCCCGCGTCGAAGGAAACTACAGCTTAGAGACGGTGCCGTTCTCTTGCAACGCGATGACGCCGAGATCAGCAAGCATGCGCACGACGCCGAGGAGGACCGGTCGATCGGGCGCGACACGCTCGGTATTTCTCCCGGCCCGCACCGCGCTTCGTGCTTCCTCGACGAGACCCCATTGGAGCGCAAACAAGCTACTCGGATCGCCTTCCAGCGCGGTGAGAATCGCTTTGGCCAGCGCCAGGTTCTCGATCGCTTCGACGATCGGCGCGGTGATGCCTGTGGCAACCGCCTCGCCCTCCGGAGTACGCCAGTATTTGACCCCCGCCTTGGCGCCGCTGGCGTCCGGCAAGAAGTCTGCTTCCCACGGACAGGCGCCGCACCGCGGACAACCATGCGCGGTGCAGGTCGGAACACGCGACATGATCGGTTTGACGAGGTGCAGATCAACCAGCAGCGCCGCTGCCACCCCGTCACGCTCGCGAGCGAGATGGCGGCATCCAATGTCGCCTGGCAGGTCGGCCAGATGACCGCGGATCCTTTGGAGCATCGGCGCGTTGGTCAGATCGCTCACGATCCTACGTCCACGCATGCCGAAGGCAGAATCCTGCTCCCACCAGAAGCGCTCAGACGGTCGACACCGGCGAAGAGACACCGGTAAAACTCCTTGGCTTCCTCCTCGGCGTCGACACTCGGCGCGGTGAACGTCCGCCGGCTGCCGACGAGCACCATCGTTCGCCTCGCGCGCGAGATCGCGACATTCATGCGCCGCCAGTCGGCGTGGAGCGGCCCTATCGTCGCCTGGGGATTGCTGTTCGTCAGGCTGATCAGCACGATCTCTTTCTCGCCGCCCTGGAACCGGTCGACGGTATCGACGCGCACCAGCGCGGCGAGTGCTGGATCGTGCCGCGCCAGCGCCTGCTTAATGACGTTGTTCTGTCGCCGGTACGGGGATATGACGCCTACCTCCGACAGTAAGTGCTGACGAGCGGACCGCGAACGTCCCTGGACAAGCTTCGCGACAAGCGAGGCGATGATCGCCGCCTCCCGCTCGTTGGCCCGCGCATCATCCCGCGTGGCCATCTCTCGGTCTGCCGCGCGGGGATCGTCGCTTGTGTCGATGAACAGCAGCGGTGGCGCCTCAAGGACGAGGCCGTCGGCCGGTCCGAGGTTTTCGGCCGCCAACCAGTCACCGACACGCCGGTCGGCGACCTCCGATGTGCCGGGTCGCAGGCGACCGCCGTAGAACGTCTCGCTCACGACCTCGCAGATCGGCTCGTTCATCCGGTACTGCTCGGTGAGGGCGATCACACGATGCGGGTACCGGGCAGCGAGTCGCTCGAACAGCGATGTCCGCAGCGTATGGCCGGACGTCAGTCCGCTCACGGACAACTCGAGCGGGAACGCCAGGCGCGCGGGGGCGTTATCGGCGTCCGGTTCGGGCACCACCGGCGGAAGTTGCCGGTGATCGCCGACGAGAATCAGCCGCGCCTGGAAACCGGCACCCATGTGGCGGAGTGCCTGGAGTGCGGCCGGTTCGGTCGCCTGCCCGCACTCATCGACGATGACGGTCCGAAACGAGAGACTACGCAGTTCTGGACTCTGCGCCGCCGCGAGAGTGCCGGCGAAGATCATCGCCTGGTCGTGGAGGAGATTGCCCTCCCGGATCAGCGCTACGAGCCGCTGGGCACCGTCGGCGGCCAGATCGAGGGTGGCCAGCGCCTCGCGCCCGCCGATTGCTTCGCCCAGCACCCTGGCGCGGACAGCGGGGTCCGTATCACTCCTGACACGTCCAACACGGACGACGAACGGCGCAAGGTCTGGATACCGCGTTCCAAGTTTGAGCACCAGCTCGTCGACTGCGCGGTGCGAGTTGGCGAGCAGCAGCACTGGTCGCTCGCGCGAGCCCGACACGTCACGCCCGAACTCGGCCACAGCGATGGCGTGGACGAGTTCGGCGATCATCGTTGTCTTGCCGGTGCCCGGCGGCCCCTGGATCAGTAGCGGCTCCCCCGCCTCGGGCGTGAGCGCGAGGGCGGCACCGACCGCCCTTCGCTGCGTCGCGTTCAACCCGGTCACGAAGTCTGGCACCGCTGGATTGGCCGGCAACGGACCCGGCTCGGTGCCGCTGCCGAGGATGACCTGGGCAAGGCGGGGCAGCTCCGTGGCCGCGAGCTCACGGCCACGGACCGGTGTCGCTTCCATCGCCGAGATTAAGAAGTCAGTGAGACCTTGCGACTGCCAGTCGGGCATTCCGTGGCGCGAAAGGTCGTCGATCCGGTAGCGGCGGTCGCGGTCCGGCAGCGAATCGTGGAGAGCAACACGCACGGCCCACTCGTCGAGCGACTCGATCGTGCCTTCGACCGAGCTGGCGTCACCCGGTCGCAACCCGCTGAGACTGACCAGCACCCGATCGTCCTCCCGCATCCGCGTGGCGAAGGGGCGATCGCGGGCGAACTCGACGGTACGCCCATCGAGCCGGGCGACGTGAACACCGGCGATGGTGACCCCCTGTTGCTCGAGCGTGGCGACGGGTGTGGTCGCCAGCTGATAGAACCATTCGCGGCTCCGCCGATCCTCGTCGCGCATCTGGTGGTGAAACCGCGCCCAATACGCAAACAGTTCGGGCGGTGCGTAGCGAAACAGATTGTCGAGCGGTGCCACTGTGCCGCGCCTCGTTTGGGCGCAGACGCCGCGGCTATTCGCGGGACAAATGGGACACGGTGCCGACGACGCATAGAGGTTCCAATCGCCTCCGGTCGCCGCGAGGTGGCGGCCACGGCGGGAGACCTCGTCGAGCCGGTGGCGGTCGTAGCCGGTCAGCAACCCGGACCCGGCCACATACCCGACATTGCGGGTCTGCGCGAGCAGATCCAGTCCCCGGTCGTCATCCGCTTCCAGCGTCGCCCGCGCACGGGTGACCACGGGGTGGCGCCGCAGCGGCAAGAGACTCGGGGTCGCGGTTTCCAGCTCCTCGACAAAGGCGTCGACCTCCGCACCAACCCCGCCGGCCGAAAGAAGCAGCTCACGATAGGCGAGCGCTTGCAAGCCACCAGCGTGCTGCTCTCCGGTGACAGGGTCACGCTCCTGCCCGAAACCGCCGCCGGTCTTGATTTCGGTCAGCCGGATCAACGCGCCACGCCGGTCGAGCCGGTCAATGCGACCAGAAAGCCCACGCGTCGGCGAATAGACCAGCCGCTCGTGGAGCAGCGCGGCCGTCTCGCCCTCCGGCCAGAGCACGGCGCAGCGCTCGAGCACCGCATCGACGGCATCTACCGGAACCCGGTGGAGCTTGCGCGGACCGCTCTTCGGGCGGTCCATCAGGAGAGAACCAAGGTCCCGTGACCATGACTCCCGGACGCCGTCGAAGTACGCCACCCGCGTACTTTCCACGCCGCGGTCACGCTGAAACGCCTCGGCCGCGCGCCGATAGCCAGCGTGGACCGCGTTCCCCCTGGTGTAGCCAGGCGCGGCGAGGTCGCGCTTGGGATCGAAGGTGACCCCAACGAAGGCGGTGTAGAACCCGGCGAGCGGGCAACCATAGATCGTTTCGAGCATCGAGCCGGTCAGCGCGTACTCGGGTGCGACGATGAACTTGAGCAGCACAGTGACCGGTCCACCCCGTCCCTGTGTGCGCACGGCCCGCAAGAGTTGGAGACGCAGCTCCGGTTCGCGCCCGGACCGTTCGAGTCCTTCGAACGCGCGCAGCAACGTCAGGAAATAGTGGGAGTACCCACTCTTCTTTACACCGGGGAACCACTCGTTGGCGAAGACCCAGGCAATGCCGATCTCGGCGCGCTCTTCTCGTTTGACGTCGGGATAGAGGCGGACCTTCAGTTTGGTAGCGGTCGATTCCTCGCTCACGCGCCGGGCGATGACCGGTACATCGATGCGAACCGGCACGCCGTTGCACGCGGCCAGGCGCGCTCGCGCCGCCGCCAAGTCCTGGGGCACGGGCTCGCTCATGCCGGCCGCTCCTGGTCGCCGCTGACGGTCGGTGGGTGGTACGGCATGACGGCGAACGGATCGCGCGTCTCAGCGTGCGCATCCCCATCGTGGTCCTGGATCGCGGCGCTGATCGCTTGCACGACATCGCGCGCCCTGGGCGGCTCAAATTCATCTGGCACGTCATCCTCTGGCGCCAGGAGTGGCTCGAAGACGCGGCGAGCGGTTGACACCAGCGTCGACACCTGAACATCGGGCACGAACGGCCGCGGCTGCTCCCGGTCCCAGGCGCGGAGCGCCCAGGCGATGGCCGACTCATCGCCGCCCGCCCGGAGCGCAAGGCGAGCGCGCAGGAGTGCCCAGCGCCGCCAGAGCCGCGCATTGTCCGCCGCCTCGCGCCAGGCTTGATGCAGGCCATCCGCCTCCGTCTGGTAGTGTGACCGCTCGTCATCGTCGAGACGATCGAGCGTCGGCAGCAGCCTTTTCAGCGCCTGCGGCTCACCGCGCAGCCGTTCCCCCGGCAGTGTGAAAACGACAGCCCGAACCATATTTGCCAGCGCGCGAATCGCCGTCGCTCGCTGCTGGCGAACAGGGTCTCGCGCGAATCGCGACGCGGTCGCCAGCTCGCGCGACACCGTATCGAAGACGCAACCTGGCAGCGCCCCGATGGCGGCGGCGAGGGCATCCTCAGCGCGATCCTCGCTCGGATTCAGCGCCCGGCCGCCGGCATGGATCAGCGCGCCCTCCCGGTCGGCGGCGACAAGCCTGGCAACCGTTGCCAAGGCTGCCT
>JACDBO010000049.1 GCA_013694885.1 Chloroflexia bacterium
CACGACCTCGTGCAGCTTCTGCTCGGCGAAGGCCAGCCAGCTCGTCACCTCTGCGTCCAGCTCTCGCTCCTCGCCCACGTCGTAGGGGACGTGGAGCAGCGAGCAGGAGGTCGAAACCATCATCCGCTCTGTGTCGACGTACTCTGTCAGCCGCTTGAGCGTACCCAGCGCCTTATTGAGATCGGCGACCCAGACGTTGCGGCCATCGACGACCCCGGCGACCAACCATTTGTCCGCGGGAAACCCCTTCTCCGCGATGAAGTCGAGGTTCTCCGGGCCACGCACGAAGTCGAGCCCGATCGCGTCGACCGGCAGGTTGACGAGCGTGTCGTAGGCCTCGCCGACGTGGTCGAAGTAGGTCTGGACGATCAGCTTGGCACTGCCCTTCGCTGCCGCCAGCTTCTCGTAGGCGGACGTCAGTGCCGCCAGCTCCTCGGCGGAGCGGTCCTGGACGAGCACTGGCTCGTCGATCTGGATCCACTCCGCGCCGACCGCGGCCAGCTCGGCGATGACCTCGGCGTAGACCGGCACCAGCCGGTCGAGCAGTGCCAGCGGGTCGACATCCTCGTTGTGGGTCTTGCCGAGCAGTACGAAGGTCAGCGGCCCGACGAGGACCGGCTTGGCGTTGCAGCCGGCACCACGCGCCTCGTTGAACTCAGCGACGGGTTTGTCCGTCGAGCGGGTGAAAGTCATGTCCGGGTGGAGCTCAGGGACGATGTAGTGGTAATTGGTGTCGAACCACTTCGTCATCTCCATCGCCCGCACATCGTGCTCGCCGGTCCGCCCTCGCGCCATCGCGAAGTAGGTGTCGAGGTCGACACCGGCGTCGCCCCAGCCATAGCGCTCGGGCACGGCGCCGACGAGGGCGGCGATGTCGAGCACCTGGTCGTAGAACGAGAAGTCGTTGACCGGGATCAGGTCGATACCGGCCATCGCCTGCGTCTCCCAACCGGCGCGGCGGACCTCGGCGGCCGTCTGCTGCAGCTCTTCCTCGCCGATCTTGCCCGACCAGAACGCCTCGAGGGCCTTCTTCAACTCGCGATGCTTTCCAATGCGTGGGTATCCCGGGATCGTCGCCAGCGCCATGCGCAACTCCTCATATGAGTGGTGGTGAAAAGAAAAGACGACACCGCCCGCACCGGGGGCGCCGCGAAGGTTGCGGGGAGTATAGCGCAGCGGGCAGCCGTCACTCCCTGCGAAGGGACGAGGCGCGAGGGCCGAGGGCCGAGATAACCCCTGACTCGGCCCTCGAACCTCGAACCTCGGCCCTTCGCGCGTGGCGCGGCTTACTCCACGACCTCGTATGCCTGCCCGTCGCTGACGGCGATGACGCGCGAGCCGAGTGCGAAGGCCTCGGCGAGGTCGGGGTGCTCGGCGATCAGCGCGAAGTACGCCTCGCTGCCGAACGTGACCTGGGTCGGGGTCATCGTCGAGGGGTCGTAGGTCGTCTCGGTCCAGACATCGCCTTGCAGCACGAAGGCACGGGAGCCGACGACGCGGACCTGGTCGCCGTACTCGGCGGACGGCGCCTGCGCCACATCGGCGTCGGCCAGGTTGCCGCTGGCGGCGGCTTCATCGACGGCCTTGGCGCCGGAGGCCGGGGCGGTCGACTGCGCCTCCATCTCGCGCAGGGTGTTTTGAGACGCGGCGTCGCGGCCGTCCTGGGTGAGGATGTCGTCCTCGGTGATCAGGTACGAGGTGTAGGGGGTGACGATCCCGTACTTGACGCTGAGGTCGACGATCGCGTCGATCAGCTCCGGTTGCTCACCGTGCAGCCGCACCTGGGTCAGCAGGTAGCCGATCTTGCGCGTCGCCCACAGCCGCGGCACGAACTCGGCACTGGCGGTCGGCGCGGTGCTCAGCGCCAGGTTCTGGTAGGTGAACGTCTGCGGCTGGCCGTTGACCTCGCCGGCCAACGTCACCGTCGCCGGGCCGCCCGCGCGGTAGCGACCGGCGACGACGAGCTGTCCACCGGCGAAGAGGTCGGGCATCGGCGAGGGGTAGACATCCTCGATCGTCGCGCCGCCGACATCGAGGGTGACATTGGCGAGCACCGGTGTCGAGATACCGGCGTAGAAACCGGAGACGATCTCGTCGAGCGGCTCGCCGGGGCGGACGTAGGCGCTGCGGCCGCCGTGGGCCTCGGTCAGCGAGTCGAGGAGGAAGGTGTCCACGTCGTCGCCGACACCGAAGGCGAAGAGACGCAGGTTCTCCGGGGCCGCCGCGCCCACGTTAGCGAGGATCGACGCCGGGATCGTCTCACCCTCGGTCGGCAGCCCGTCGGTGAGGAAGAGGACGTAGGTCGGCCTCTCCGGCTGGACCATCGTCATCGCTTCGAGCAGCGCCAGGTTGATGT
>JACDBO010000054.1 GCA_013694885.1 Chloroflexia bacterium
ACGAAGCCCTCTGAAGAGGGCTGAGAACGTGTCTCCGGCGGAACCATACGTCAGATTTAGGAGAGATCGTGCGGGGAATACATCGTCCCGCATGCCGGTTGGCCCGTATGTGGATGCAGCCGGCTTCAGCCGGCTTTGTAGCCATAGCCCGGTCCCTTTAGGGCCGGGCGGCGAAGGTGACCAGGTCATCATGGCATATACGAACGCGAGGGCACCGGCCGTGGATCGGCTCAATGGCACCACTCTCCTACCGGCGCGAACGCCGCCGCCTACTTGCCTACTTGTTCTGCGTGAACTTCTTCTCGTCGGAGACGGTCAGCTTGTGCCGCCCCTTGCGACGCCGCGACTGGAGCACGGCGCGCCCGGTGCGGGTCATCATCCGCTCCAGGAAGCCATGCTTGCGCTTGCGCGGAATCCGCTTCGGCTGATACGTCCGCTTCGGCACGGTGAGTTCTCCTTTAGGTCACAATCCGGCGAGGCCGGGAACATGCATTGACGTTGACTTAATGGCTGGCAAACACGCTGCCCAAGAGGACAATCGCTGGGCAGATACGTTCGGCGGGTTGTCCTGACGGATTCGCTGCCCAACGATGCTGCGAGAGATAACCGACCGACGACCTATAAGTCGCCATCGCGCGGCAACGTGGTGTGACTCGGTACCAGCGCCCCACAAGCCAAGGAGTATAGGCAATCGCCTGACAGGGCGTCAAACGCGCCGGGGGATAAGAGCCACTGCCGCCGAAGTGTTCACAAACCGCCTCACGCGAATACGTGGCGTAAAATCGGCGGGGTGACGTGGGGGGACGCCGCCGCCCGCCGATGGCCCGAGTGCTGGAACAGCTCCGAGACGGTGAGGGTACCTGAGACGGTGAGCCGGTCTGAGTGCTGGGACAGCTCAGGGCGTGGTCCCCGGAGCTATCCCAGCACGCGCGGCGAGGACCGCCAGCGTCGCCCAATGCCGCCGATGCGGCACCTGCTGCCCACGTCGGATGAATGAGCAGTAGCCCTGAGAGAGTCCCGTCAGAAGCTCGTGGGTTCCACCTGCACCCGGACCGGCTGTGACCGCCCGGTGTCAACGGACAACGGGTACGCGCACGTGACCTGTTGCGTGCGGTCTGGGGACGCGGTGACCCAGTCTGAGGGGCATGTCCCAACCTGCACACCTGCCGCATCGTAGAACCGGAACAGGAGTGCAACATCCACATCGTAGGGGCGCTCGGAGCGAATCAGCGCCGATGCTTCGTAGATTGTCTCCATTGGGGACGACAGGGCCGGCGACGGCGCAAACGTCGCTTCCGAGACGGTGGAGGTTGGAGGTCTGGTCGAGACCGGCGTAGCATTCCAAAGCTGGGCCAAAACACGGCTATCCTCAACGGTGAGCGGGACGACGGGTCCGGCGCACGTCAGGAAGGCCGTTTCCTTAGGTGCGATGGTGTCCCAGATGTTTGGGCCGGCGAGGCCGCTGCATTGAATCGGAGCGCCGTCGGCAGTAGTGGCCGAGAAGATAACTTCCACGGAGACCGTTTTTCGGGTGGCATTCTCGACTTGTGCTCCAAACATGAGGCGCCCTGTAGCCGGGTCTCCCCAGTCCGGTGCGAAGGGCACAATCCATTGCTGTGCATCGTCTACAAGCCGAACGTCGAGCGGCGTCGCGGCGTCGTCAGGTGCAGTGTCGCTGGTGGGAAGATTCAGGAACACGGGGCCGCCGAACACGCCGTCCGGCGGTGTAGCGGGTACATCGAACGGCTGCGGATTCTGGGTCGGCGCATATCCGGGCACGACGGTGTCGAGGTCTTCGGTAACGATGACCGTCACGCCAACCGGAACGGGAATTGTGCAGCCCGCGACGATGTCCCCGCTGGTGGCTGATGGAATGCAGAATCCGACCAGATCGCCGCTCGTGGTCGTGACGGTAATACTGACATGGTCCGCTGGGACGCAATCGCCGCCTTGGAACGGAAACGAGGTTGGCTCGCGGTCGCAGATGGCCGCGACGATGCTGAGGTCGAACGTTTCTTCGGACTGAAGCGCTCTCAGCTTTGCGGAGCTACCAAGCGGAAGCACAGCGACGAACGCGAGTACGGGCAGGAGAGCGACGAGTAGGCGGCTCACGGCTGGTTTCCTCCCTAAACGTAAACGGATGTCTCCTGCTCTTGATGTGGTACTGCGGTCGCTTTGGACTCCCGGATTGTCGCGGGTGGCACCGTGGGTCTGGCATCCTATTTCCCCACTGTACCGCTCTGTAGAGTCCTCAGATATGCTTTGTAAATTATGGAACGTCTCGTCCATCGGTCGATTCCTTTCTTTGTCTCTAGTCCGCCGCTACGGCGTGGTCATTCCCCGCGATAGTCTCAGCTCTGCGCTCCCGTTCGGCACGGCTCTTACAGCCTTTCCCGCAGTACCGGGCGTGCGCCCGCTTCCCAGCGAGGGGAGCGCCACAGCTAGTACAGACACGCTCGGCTGCACTTGCCACGAATGCCGCCAGCGTCGCTATGTCGGCGGTCGCGGTGCTCTTGAAGGCCGCGCCGCGCGGTGGGATGCGCACCCCTCGGCGTCTCCGCGCGGCGTCAGCTCCGGCCGCTATCAGCCGTTCCCGCGCTCCCTTCTGTCCCGTCCGCTCTTCGGACAGCAGGTACCGAACGTGCCGAGCGGTGAGCCCGGCCGCTTCGGCCAGCGCCGTAACCCCGCCCGGTTCGGCCGCCAGCCGCCGGAGCGCCGGCATCGCCACCTTCGCCCAGCCTCTCCGCGCGGTCGTCCCTTCGGTTCCCTCTGGGCGGGCTCCGTAGACGCTCTGCACGTCGTCCACGCCGGCGATGAGCCCAGCCGCCACTTCTTCCAAGCGGTGCGCTTCCTTGCCAACGCAGACAGTTTCCAGCGCCACCACGGGCCGCCGCGACAGCAACCCGACGGTTTGCCGGTGGCAGGGCCGCCCATCCGCCCCGAGTCGCTTCGGCTCGGGATGGTGCTTGTAGCCCGCTACGACATCGCGGTAGGTCTGGACGCGAGCGAGCCCGACGCTGGCCTCCCCGCGACTGGTGAGCGCGAAGCGGCGCGTCCCGGCGAGGTCGGTCCAGCGCAACCGCTCCCACTTCCGGGCGTCCTTCTCGAATGGCGCCACCAGCCGCAGCGGCTCGCCGGGCGGCACGTCGAGTGGCCTCCCCAGCGTGACGAGCGGTGCGGCGAGCGATAGCGTGACGGGGAACCGCAGAGCGAAGCGCGAAGCGCACGGTAACCGACGCAGGTCATACAACAGACGATACGAGGGTCGGGACACTTCTCATCTCTCGTTCAATTTTCTACCGAGCGTCCGGATTATCGCGGAGCGTTGCCAGAAGTGTCTCGGGGAGCACGATGGCGAGGCCAGAGCGCGCGCTGACCTCCGGCACGTCCACCAGGTGGCGTCGATCGAGGCTACAGAGATAATCCACCTGGGCGAAACGGGCGGCAGCGACAATCGGCGCGTCCTTGAGTTGCGTGTAGGCCGCGGCCGCGATCACGTCGGCGCGGCCTGGATCAACCACGCGCAAGGGAAGGGCAGTGATGAGCCGTTGGAACTGTGCCACCGCGGCCGGCGCCTTCTTGGCCAGGTTGCGTTGCGTCTCCTGCTGGACGAGGGTGCTGACGACGATCTCAAGCTGATTCAAGAGGCATAAGTCGATGAGCGCGCGAGAAGCGCCGCTGGGAGATCGACACGCGCTGAAGAAAACGCTGGAATCGATAAACGCACGGATCATGTCCGCTCGTCGAGGTCGTACTCCTCGGCAACAAGCTGGCTTCGGCTCTCGCGACCAGTTGCCAGCCAGTCGTCGAGGGTCACTCCGTTCTCGCGCAGGAGCGTGCCGATCTCATCGAGGGCGTCCTTCGCGATCACTTCCTGGCGGGTGAGCAGCAGACCGCGCTCCGTCTCCTCGAACCCCACCAGGTCGCCCGGAGCAATGCCCCACTTCTGGCGCAGCGCCTTGGGGATGGTGATATCGCCCTTCTCGCGGACACGCGCGACCTTGTTCATCGTCTATCTCCTCTTAATAGGAAACTCCAACTTTCTACCTTTCCATCAGGTTTATACCAAAGTAGGCTGCCGGGTGCTGGCAACGGATTCCACGGGGTGCCGATCTGTTGACCACCGCCATAGGGGCGGATGGCGTCGGCCTCCACCGTCTCCACCTCGCGCGTGTTGCGGGCGGTTACTCCGCGGGCAGGTCGAAGTATTCGAGGATGGCGGATTCGTAGGCGGTGACGATGGCGTCGTGGCCTGCGGGGGTCTGGAGGTACTCGGCGTCGTCGTCGTTGGAGAGGAAGAGGGTCTCGGCGGTGACGCCGGGCATCGCGCTGCCCTCGATGTAGCCGGCGACGCTCGGCCCGGTGAGGACCAGGTGCTCGAAGGTGCCGGGACCGTCGCCGGGGAAGAGCAGCGAGTCGTCGGCCCAGCCGCGGGAGGTCGCCTCGTAGCCCGACGCGGTGATGTGATTTCGTAGCTCGTCGTGGATCAGTTCCGTGATGCGGGCGCTGTCGTCGCTGAAGGGGCGACCTTCCGTGTACCAGGCTTCGTAGCCGCGCAGCGCCTCGTTCTCGGAGCCGTTGATGTGCAGCGACACGAGCAGGTCGGCCCCGGCCTCGTTGCAGACGTTGATCCGCGCCTGGAGGTCGTCGAGCTCGGTGCTGGCGCCCTCTTCTCCGGCCTCGCCGTCGCCGTTGACATCCTCGCCGCTGGCGTTGACCAGTTCGTCCTCGGTCCGGGTGAGCACCACGGTGAGGCCCTGCGCTTCGAGGCGATCCCGCAGGTCGAGCGCCTGCGCCAGCACCAGTTCGGACTCGGTGACGATCACCTCGCCCTCGGCGGTGTAGATCGTCTTGCCGAGATCCTTGCCGCCGTGGCCGGGGTCGAGGCAGACAATCGGGCCGGTGCCGCCGGTGGGCTCAACGGCGCGCTCGTCCGGCGGGGTGGCCGGTGGCGAGGCGGCTTGGGTGCTCTGGATGGCCTGGGTGGCCAGCGGCAGGTCGGCGCTGGTGCGGTCCGGTGTTGGGGTGATCGGTGCCGGGTTGGTGCCGTCGCCGGTGCCGCCGCGGAACTGGCCGCTGCCCTCGACCGCCAGCGTCAGGGCGACGGCGAGGCTGCCG
>JACDBO010000061.1 GCA_013694885.1 Chloroflexia bacterium
GAGGAGGGTACCGTGTACTACAAATCGATCGATCTCGAAGAAAAGTTCGGGCTCCTGACAGAACTGTGGGCGCCAAGGGTCGTCGCCGAAATGAATGACTATCAGTTCAAGATCGTGAAATTGGAAGGCGACTTCATCTGGCACCACCACCCCGAAACCGATGAGACCTTTCTAGTTCTGGCAGGGGAGCTGCGGATCGATTTCCGGGACGGCTCGGTCCATATCGCCAAAGGGGAGATGTTTGTCGTACCGAAAGGCATCGAACACAAGCCTTACGCCGAGAAGGAGACCAAGCTCTTGCTCATCGAGCCTCGCGGAATTCTGAACACGGGTCATGCAGGCGGCGATCGCATGGCTGAAAACGATGCCTGGATCTAGGCGTTGGGGTAATACGGTGCCGATCAAACACGCGGCACGCTCTCACCCGTCATATGCGTGTTCTCTCGAAAATTTTTCCCTCAGTTGGCCAAGACCGAATGTCGTTAGCGTGGGGCCAATATGGACACGCTCGCCCCGCTGCGCCGCTTGCGTGTCCACTGCTTGAGCGCGCCAACCGTGCCCGCGACACCGAGGAACCGGCTGACGCTCGTCGACGGGCCGCTGACGACCAACGTGCCGCCAGATGCCAGCGCGTCGAGAAGCCGCGCATGTTCCACGCCAAGTCGAGCCGGGGAGAGCTGATCGCCAAGTCGATAGAGGATCAGGTCAGCGTCCGTGCTACCTGCCCGCCGCGCATCGAGCAGTGGCGCGTGCTCATGGCGCACCAGGTCGCGCGACACTCCGTTGGCGGTCAGATTTCGGCGCGTCGTTTCAAGTGCCAGCAAATCGCGCTCGACGAGTGACGTCCGGTCGGTGGTGAGCAGCGTCGCGGCGAGGATCGCCGCGTGGCCCTGACCCATACCATGTCCCAAAAAGCGCCTGACCGTGCCGACTGAATCGGTCAGTTGGACAAGCGAATCCATCATCAACCCAGTGGCGAAGTCTGGCCCGTCGTACTCGGGCAGCCCGAGGGTTGGGCGCACGGTGTAGGGATGGCCGCGCCAGTCGAGGTCGATGGTCGGGCGGTCGAATACGCCGCGGTCGAAGGCAAGCGGTCGCGGCCAGTCCCGAAGACCGCTCTCCTCTCGCCGAAGGTGCATGACGGTGTGGGCGGTGTATCTCTGGTCGAGCGTAACGGTGAGGAAGGGTAGCGCATCTACGGCCTCCCGCATGGTCGCCGCGAGCGGGTTCACCACGACCAGAGCGAGCAGCCCGTTTGGCTGGAGGGCATGTGGCGCGTCATCGATCAACCCGCGCAGCACCTCGGCTCCAGCCTTGCCCGGCACGTTCCAGAGGATGAGGTCATAGCCCTCTGGAGCCAATACGCTGACGAAGTCGAGCCCGCCGTGGGCTACGAGGTCGTCGGTTCCCGAAGAAAGTCCGAGCTCGCGCCCGTTCCACTCGGTGAAGGCGACCGCGAGGGCGTCGCGGTCGATCAAGACGACTCGGGCAGCAGGTAGCCGCGCCTTGATGGCCAGGCCGAGCGGACCATAGCCGCAGCCAAAGTCGAGAACGACCGGACGCTCAGGAAGTGCGCTCACATCGAGTGACCGCAGGAGCAGCCTGGTTCCCTGGTCGATCTCGTGGCTACTGAACAACTCCTGGGCGACATGGAATGGCAGCTGCATTCCCTCCCATTCCAGCGTTACCGTCTTCTTCTCCCACACGGCAAGGTCCATGTCGGGCATTGTCGCACGCGGCCGTTGCGCTCCAGTCGGCCTGCCGGTAGCATCGCGCCGTCGAATCGTTGTCTCGCCATCGTCGATCGAAAGGAATGGCTTGTGGGCGACATGCTGGGCATCGGCATCGTCGGTGCTGGTGTTATCGGACGGATCCATGCCCGTGCCATTGGCGAGCTGGACTGGGTGCGGGTGGTCGCCGTCGCCGATCCACACACAGAGGCGGGTCGGGCGCTGGCCGCGGAGTGTGGCGCTGATGCGCTTCCGTCCATCGATGCGATCCTGGAGCGGTCCGATGTCGATGTCGTGATCCTGGCGACGCCGTCGGGTTTGCATCCTGTCCAGGCTGTGGCGGTTGCCAACGCCGGCAAGCACATAGTCACGGAGAAACCGATGGCGATCTCCGCCGACGGCGCCACGGTGATGATCGACGCCGCGGACTCGCACGGCGTCACCCTCGCCGTTATTTTCCAGAACCGTTTCCACCCGGACACCCTGAAGCTGAAGCGCGCGGTCGAAGCAGGTATGCTCGGACGGTTGATCTTCGGCAACGCCTTCGTCCACTGGCGCCGCACCGCCGACTACTACGCCGCCAGCGGCGGTTGGCGCGGTACGTGGGAACTCGACGGCGGCGGCGCGTTGATCAATCAGAGCATCCACACCATCGATCTGCTTCAGTGGATGATGGGCGATGTCGCTTCAATCGCGGCGCACAGCGCGACGCTCAGCCACGACATCGAGGCCGAGGACGCCGCCAGCGCCAGCGTGCGCTTCCGCAACGGCGCCCTCGGCGTCATCCAGGGCACCACGGCGGCGAGCGGAGACTTCCCGGTGCGCCTCGAAATCGTCGGCGACCGCGGCCGCGCTGTCCTCGAATCCGGCACCCTGTCTCATTGGGATGTGCCCGAGCCGCTCGACGACAGTCTGCTGACCGACGCCGACCGCGATGCGATCGAGGGGTGGCGCGCCGACGAACAATTCGGCGACAGTCACCGCCGCCAACTCCGCCGCATCTTCGCCGCAATCCGTGCCGGCACCGAAGCACCGCTGCCGGGCCGGGAGGCGCGCAAACCGGTCGATATCATCCTCGGCATCTACGAGTCGGCTCACCAGGGCCGGCGCATCGACTTCATTGAAGGGTAAGTCTGTGAAGTTTGCCGTCTTTACCGTTTCGACGCCAACCTACACGCCGGAAGATGCCGTCGCCAAACTCAAGGAGATCGGTTACGACGGCATCGAGTGGCGGGTCATCGACGAGGAGCCATATGGCGGTCCGCCGGGGTTCTGGAAGGGCAACCTCTGCAATCTGTCGCTCTCCTCCATCGTCGAGGAAGCGCCACGCTTTCGTCGTCTGGCTTCCGACGCAGGGCTCGGCACACCGACGATTGCACCCTATGTCAAGTGCAATGACATCGAGGGGGCTGCGTTGGCGATGCGCGGCGCCACAGCGCTGGGCGTCTCCCAGCTTCGAATCCAGGTTCCCTCGTACAGCGCCGAAGAGCCGTTCCAGCCGAAGTGGGACCGTGCCCGCGAGCACTACAAGTCGATCGCCGAGCTTGCCGCCACGCTCGGCGTGCGCGCGCTGATCGAGCTGCACCACCGCACGATCTGCCCCTCGGCCAGCTCGGCGCGGTTGTTCCTCGACGGCTTCGACCCTGCCCACGTCGGGGTCATCCACGACGCCGGCAACATGGTCTATGAGGGGTTCGAGAATTACCGACTTGGCCTTGAGATACTCGGACCCTACCTCGCCCATATTCATCTGAAGAACGCCCGCTGGTTCCCCATCCGCACCCTGCCTGACCGGACGGTCGAGTGGTCGGTCGATGCGGCGGCGGTGCATAAGGGTATGGTCGATGTCCGCGCGCTCTTCCGTGCGCTGCACGCGATCGGCTACGACGGGTGGGTGACGATCGAGGACTTCTCCATCGAGCGCCCGCTCGATGAGCGTTTGGCCGAGAACCTGGCGTACGTCAAGGCGGTTGAGGCTGAAACGCGGTTGGTCGGAGGTGCGACGGCTGCGCCGTCGAGCGCTTCGCGCGCGATGTAGCTACCCGACGCAGCTGCCGGGATTCTTCGGCTGCGGCCTCAGCATGACGGCGGTAGGCGCACCCCCGTCAAAGATACGAAGTTCGTAGTACTCCGACAGGAACGGCCCGGTGGAGATTGCCACCGGGCCGTTCGTCGGGCGACTCCTGGGGAGTCGCTATTCGGTCGGCGTGTCTTCGTCGACCGCGAAGCCCTCGGTGAAGTCGTTGGAGAAGTCGCCTGACTCGGTCTCCTGCTGGTCCTCTGGGTCGAGCGTTGCGGTGGCCGGGATGTGGCCGGCCGACATCAACTCGGAGTAGTCCTCTTCGACGGCCGGCTCCAGCGCCTCGCCCTCGACGATGCGCTGCTCACCCAGCCCGAGCAGGGTCGCCTCCTGCAACACATCCGCGCTATCGGGCAACGCCACTCCACCACCGAAGCCGGAACCCGCCGGGATCAGCTTGCCGATGATGACGTTCTCCTTCAGCCCGCGCAGCTGATCGATCTTGCCGTTGATCGCCGCTTCGGTCAGCACCCGCGTCGTCTCCTGGAAGGAGGCGGCCGAGAGGAAGGAGTCGGTTTCGAGCGACGCCTTGGTGATGCCGAGGAGCAGCGGCATCGCCGTCGCTGGCTCGCCACCCTGGGCCAGCACTTGCTCGTTCTTAGCGTTGAACTCGAAGCGGTCGGCGGTGTCGCCTTCCAGCAAGTCGGTATCGCCGGGGTACTGAATCTGCACCTTGCGGAGCATCTGCCGGCAGATGACCTCGATATGCTTGTCGTTCGTGTTCACGCCTTGTGAGCGATAGACCCGCTGCACCTCATCGATGATGTAGCGCTGCGCCTCGTCGCGCCCGAGGGTCAGCAGCACTTGGTGCGGGTCTTTGGGACCGTACGTCATCTGCTGGCCAGGGACGACCTGGTCGCCGTCCTCCACTTCGAGGATGTCCCCGATGTTGATGGCGTGCTCGTCACGCTCCTCCCGCTCGGCGCGGACGTACAGCGTGTGGTCGTCGAGGAAGTACGTTCCCTCGATCCCGGCGTTGAGCTTCTCGCCGTTCGGTCCCTGAGCCAGCACAGACTTGGTCGTCACGTCAGTGCCTTCCGCCGCGGTGGTCTCCCAACCCTCCGGCAGCAGGTGCTTCCAGACTTCTTGCTCGACGGAGCTGATCGCCAACACGCGGCCCGTCTCACTCTCCTCGACCGAGACGGTGCCGGGTCGGGTAGCCAGCAGCGCCGCGCCCTTGGGCTGGCGGGCCTCGAACAACTCTTCGACGCGGGGCAGACCGGTCGTGATGTCGGCCCGCGCCACACCGCCGGTGTGGAACGTCCGCATTGTCAACTGGGTGCCCGGCTCACCGATCGACTGGGCCGCGATGATCCCGACCGCTTCGCCGAAGTTCACCAGCTCGCCGCTGGCCAGGTTGCGGCCGTAGCAGTTTTGGCAGACACCATGGTCAGCCTCGCAGGCCATCACGGACCGCACCGGCACGCGGTCGATCCCCGCTGCGATGATTTCAGCCACCAGATCGCGCGAGCCGTCCTCACCGGCGTAACGATCCGTCAGCTCCTCGCCACCTTCGACGATGATCTCCCCCGTCTCCGGGTGGACCACAGTCGAGAGGGCGATCCGGCCGAGCAGGCGCGCGCGGAAGTCTTCATCGTTGATCGACTTGCCATCGGCATCGAGGCGGGTCGCCCACATGCCTTGGGCGGTGCCGCAGTCATGGATGGTGATGATTACATCCTGCGACACGTCGACCAGCCGCCGCGTCAGGTAGCCGGAGTCCGCCGTTCGCAGGGCGGTATCGGCGAGACCCTTGCGGGCGCCGTGCGTCGAGAGGAAGTACTCGAGCACCGTCAGCCCTTCGCGGAAGTTCGACTTGATTGGGATGTCGATGATCTTCCCTTGCGGGTCGAGCACCAGTCCGCGCATCCCGGCCATCTGACTGATCTGGTTCATGTTTCCCTTCGCGCCCGAATCCGCCATCATGTAGACGGAGTTCTGACCGCGAAGCAGGTTCTCTACGTCCTCGGTGAGCTCGTCGCGAGCGCTATTCCAGATCACCTCGAGTTCGCGCAGGCGCTCCTCCTCGGTGACGAGGCCGCGTCGGTACTGCCTCTCGACACGAGCCGCCGCCTCGTCGGCCCGCTCCACGATCGGCGCCTTGGTCTCCGACATCGTGACGTCGGTCAGCGCGATGCTGATCCCACCTTTGGTCGAGTAGGTGAACCCCACCTTCTTGATCTCGTTGACCACGTAGGCGGTCTCGTCCGGGTCCTGGAACGTGCGGTAGCAGTCCGCCACCACGCGCCGCAATTGCTTGCGGCCCATCGTCTCGTTGTAGTAGCGGCCGAGAGCCTCCGGCAGCGCTAGGTTGAAGATCGCCCGCCCGACGGTCGTCGGGATCAGCTTCTTCTCCCCACCGTCGCGCGTTGTCCGCACAGTGATCGCCGCTTGCAGGTCGAGGACGCCGGTGTCGTAGGCGAGCTTGACTTCTTCGAGCGACGAGAAGACCTTGCCCCACCCGCGCGGCACGGTGCCAGCGGCCAGTTCGGCAGCGTACTCACGCTCACTCGTCATGTAGTAGACGCCGAGCACGATGTCCTGCGTCGGCGAGACGATCGGCTCACCGTTCGACGGCGAGAGCAGGTTCCGGGTCGAGAGCATGCGGCTTGCCGCTTCGGCTTGGGCCGCCTTCGACAACGGGACATGCACGGCCATCTGGTCGCCGTCGAAGTCGGCGTTGAATGCTGTGCAGACCAGCGGGTGAATCTGGATCGCCGAGCCCTCGATCAGCCGCGGCCGGAACGCCTGAATACCCAGCCGGTGCAGGGTCGGCGCCCGGTTGAGCAGCACGAGGTAGTTCTCGATGACCTCTTCGAGCACCGCCCAAACGTCCGAATGCTGACGCTCGACGAGCCGCTTGGCGGACTTGATGTTGTGTGCTAACCCACGCTCGACGAGACGGCGCATCACGAACGGTTTGAAGAGTTCGAGCGCCATCCGCTTCGGCAGACCGCACTGATCGAGCGCTAGGTCCGGTCCTACCACGATCACCGACCGGCCCGAGTAGTCGACGCGCTTGCCGAGCAAGTTTTGGCGGAACCGCCCCTGCTTGCCCTTCAGCATGTCCGACAAGCTCTTGAGCTTGTGCTTGCCTGACCCCGAGACGACCCGCCCTCGACGGCCGTTATCGATCAGGGCGTCAACCGCCTCCTGCAACATCCGCTTCTCGTTGCGGACGATGATCTCCGGCGCACCCAGCTCCAGCAGACGCTTGAGCCGGTTGTTCCGGTTGATGACCCGCCGGTAGAGATCGTTGAGGTCCGACGTGGCGAACCGACCGCCGTCGAGCTGCACCATCGGCCGCAGTTCCGGTGGGATGACCGGAAGCGCGGTGAAGATCATCCAATGCGGACGGTTGCCGCTCTTGCGCAGCGCCTCGACCACGCGCAGCCGCTTCGTCGCCTTGCGTCGGCGAACCTCGGAGGTCGCCTGCATCTCGTTCCGCAGGTCGAGCGCGAGTTGATCGAGATCTACCTTCTTGGAAACGTAGTCGTAGACGGCCTCGGCGCCCATCCCGGCCTTGAAGACACCGGGCGGTACGATCTCCTGAAGCTCGCGGAACTGCGTCTCGGTCAGGATCAGCAGTTCCTTGAGGTCGGTGAGTTGCTTGAGGACTTCGTTTCGCTGCTTTTCTTCCTCTTTGATGCGCTCGCCGAGGCGCTCCTCGATCTTGCGCCGGCGCTCGTCGGCCTCGTGCGTGATCTGGTCGCGCTCGGCGCCAGCCATCGCCACGCTGCCGGTCGATTCCGCCGTTGCGCTCGACTCGACTCGCTCGATCTCCTGTTCGAACGCTTCCTGCAGCGTGCCGTGACGGTCGGCATTGACCATCTCATCGGCCTCGACGATCGTCTTGCCCCGGAAGGTGACCGTCTCCGGAGCCGCTTCGTCGAGGTGGGCATCCAGGGCGGCTTTGGCTTCATTGAAGTCAGATTGCACCGCCGCCAGCTGCTGCTCGCGCCGCTCTTCGATCGAGGTCGCGAGGTTGCGCTCGCCCTCGTCGAGGTTGCCGACATCGGCGGTGGTCTGGCTAGCGATCTCGTCCAGCTCGCCCTTGGCCTCCGCCCGCAACTCCTCGACGGTCGCCTCGTGTTCCTCGTTGATCTCGTCGATCGCCGCCTGGCGCGCCTCCTGGTCGATGCTGGTCACCAGGTAGGAGGCGAAGTAGAGCACCCGCTCCAGGTTGCGCGGGGAGATGTCGAGCAGCAGGCCGAGGCGGCTCGGGGTGCCCTTGACGTACCAGATGTGGGCCACCGGCGCGGCCAATTCGATGTGGCCCATGCGCTCGCGCCGGACCTTGGAGCGCGTGACCTCGACGCCGCACTTGTCGCAGACGGTGCCAGCGTGGCGGATACGCTTGTATTTGCCGCAGTAGCACTCCCAATCCCGCGTGGGACCGAAAATGCGCTCGCAAAACAAGCCGCCATGCTCCGGCTTCAGCGTTCGATAGTTGATGGTCTCCGGCTTGGTGACCTCACCATACGACCAGCTGCGGATCGCCTCCGGAGACGCCAGCCGAATACGGATCGCATCGAAGTTGTTGACGTCGAGCACGCGGCCGCGGTCTCGCCGGTCACTCCGGGAGAAGCCGTCATCCCCGCCCCCACGGCGTCCGAACGATCCGCCTTCGAGCGACGACGACCGAGATGCCGACCGTGCGGGAGCGACTTCGCGAACATTCACGCTAGACATGATTCCTCCTACCGAGCCGGACAGTGCTTCGCGATCCGGGGTTGGTCAGGAAGCGGCGACGCGCGACCGCGCCACCGCTCCGACCACCCGGCGCTACTCCTCTGTCCGCTCGAAGCCGCTCAGGTTGATGCGTTCCAGATTCGAGAGCAGATCGCGCGACGTGTCTTCCGTGAACTCGACCGTCTGCTCGTCCTCGTTGATGACATCGATCGACAGCCCGAGGCTGCGCAGTTCCTTGACGAGAACCTTGAACGATTCCGGCACACCGGCCTCGCCGATCTCCTCGCCTTTGACGATCGACTCGTAGGTCTTGACGCGCCCAACGACGTCGTCGGACTTCACCGTCAACATTTCCTGGAGGGTATGCGCCGCACCGTAGGCTTCCAGCGCCCAGACCTCCATCTCGCCGAAGCGCTGGCCGCCGAACTGGGCCTTGCCGCCCAGCGGCTGCTGGGTGACGAGGGAGTACGGGCCCGTCGACCGGGCGTGAATCTTGTCCTCCACCAGGTGGGCCAGTTTCAGCATGTAGATCACGCCGACGGTCACTGGCCGGTCGAACTTCTCGCCGCTCCTGCCGTCGTAGAGGTCGACTTTGCCGTCGTCGGGCAATCCGGCCTCCCGCAGCGTCTCGCGGATCTCTTCCTCGCGCGCACCGTCGAACACTGGCGTCGCCACTTTGAACCCCAACGTCTGCGCCGCCCAGCCGAGGTGCGTCTCCAACACCTGACCGAGGTTCATCCGTGACGGCACGCCGATCGGGTTGAGGATGATGTCCACCGACTGCCCATCGGGCAGGTACGGCATGTCCTCGATCGGCAGGATGCGGCTGATGACGCCCTTATTGCCGTGACGCCCCGCCATCTTGTCGCCCTCGGAGATTTTTCGCTTCTGGGCGATCATCACGCGGACACTCTGATTCACACCGGCCGGCAGCTCGTGGTCCGAACTCTCGTCGCGGCGGAATTGCTTGACGTCGATGATTTTGCCCCGGACACCGTGCGGCACACGCAACGAGGTGTCTTTCACTTCGCGGGCCTTCTCACCGAAGATGGCGCGCAGCAGGCGCTCCTCGGCACTCAGCTCAGTCTCGCCGCGGGGCGTTACCTTGCCGACGAGAATGTCGTTCGGCTGGACTTCGGCGCCGATGCGGATGATCCCGTACTCGTCGAGGTTTGCCAGGCTCTCTTCGCCGACGTTCGGGATGTCCCGCGTAATTTCCTCCGGGCCGAGTTTGGTGTCACGCGCTTCGCACTCGTACTTCTCGATGTGGATCGACGTGAACACGTCGTCTCGCACCAGCCGCTCGCTGATCAAGATGGCATCCTCGAAGTTGCCACCCTCCCACGGCATGAAGGCCACGAGCACGTTTTGGCCGAGCGCCAACTCGCCATCCTCGGTCGAGGACGAATCGGCAATGATCTGACCGACCTGGACCGTGGCGCCCTTGTGGACACTCGGTCGCTGATTGATGCAGGTATCCTGATTCGAGCGAATGAACTTCTGCAGATGGTAGATGTGCTCCTCGCCGTCGTTGTCGCGGATCACGATGTCCTTGCCCGAGGCGGACACCACCGTGCCCGCGTGCCGTGCGACGACAACCTGCCCGGAGTCGCGGGCGGCCTGATGCTCGACGCCCGTGCCGATGACCGGCGAGCGTGGCCTTAACAGCGGCACGGCCTGCCGCTGCATGTTCGCGCCCATCAGCGCCCGGTTCGCGTCGTCGTGCTCCAGGAAGGGGATCAATGCCGTTGCAACCGAGACGACCTGCTTCGGCGACACGTCCATGAAGTGAACCTGTTCGGGCGGGACGACGGGGAAGCGGTGCCCACCCGCCACCAGCCTCACGGTCACCTCATCGACCGCGATGCGGTTGTGCTCGTCGAGTGGTGTGTTGGCTTGCGCGATCATCACGTTCTCTTCGCGGTCGGCGGAGAGGTAGGTGATGATCTCGGAGGCGACCGACTTGATGCGAACAATCTTGACCCCGGATTCCTCGATCTTCTTGACGTTTCTGGCCGTCAACTCGACCCCGGTCTTGAACAGCGTCTTTCCCGTCTCCGGGTGAACGACGTCATCGCGAACGATTTGGCCGGCGAGCGGCAACTCTGGGTTCGCGACATCGAGCGTCGACACGACCCGTCGGTAGGGTGTCTCGATGAACCCGTATTGATTGATCTTGCCGTACGTCGCTAGATAGCCGATCAGCCCAATGTTCGGCCCTTCCGGTGTCTCGATCGGGCAGATGCGACCGTAGTGCGACGGGTGAACGTCGCGGACATCGAAGCCTGCCCGGTCACGGCTGAGACCGCCAGGACCAAGCGCTGAGAGTCGCCGCTTGTGCGTGAGCTCGGCGAGCGGGTTGGTCTGGTCCATGAACTGGGAGAGCTGGCTGCCGCCGAAGAACTCCCGCACCGCGGCCATCACCGGCCGCGTGGTGCTGATCAATCCTTGCGGCGTGACGGTCTCTGGATCCTGAATCGTCATCCGCTCCCGGATGCCGCGCTCCAGTCGCTGGAACCCGGTGCGGACGTGCATCTGAATCAACTCGCCGACGGCTCGGATGCGCCGGTTGCCGAGGTGGTCGATGTCGTCGGGTTGGCTCAGCCCGTTGTTCAGCCGGATCAACTCGCGGATGATCTCGGCCATATCCTCGACTTCGAGTATCCGGCTCTCGCTGGCGACGGCGTCCGGTTCCGCGTGTAGGCGCTGGTTCAGTTTGTAGCGACCGACGCGCGCGAGATCGTACCGCCGCGGATCGAAGAACAAGCTCTCCAGCATCTTGCGGGCATTCTCGAGCGTCGGCGGATCACCTGGCCGCAAGCGCCGGTAGAGTTCGACCAGCGCTTCTTCGCGCGTCTTGGTCGGTTCTTTGTCGAGTGTCGTGGAAACGTAGCGGCGATCCTCGTTCGTATCGACGGACGCGAAGGTGTCGAGCAGCGCATCGTCGGTCGCAATACCGATCGCGCGCAGGAGGATGGTGACGGGCATTTTGCGCTTGCGGTCGACTTTTACCGAGAGCACGTCCCGGTTGGATGTCTCGAATTCGAGCCATGCGCCGCGGTTCGGGATGAGCTTGGCGGTCGCCAGGCTCTTGCCGGTCGCCGGGTCGCGATGCCGCTCGAAATAGATACCAGGGGAGCGAACGAGTTGGGACACGACGACCCGCTCGGCCCCATTGATAATGAACGTCCCGTCCGACGTCATCATCGGAAAGTCGCCAAGGAAGATGCCGTCCGGTCCGGTCTCCTTGATCTCGCCGGTCTCCCGCATCACCAACCGGGCGGAGACGCGCAATGGCGCCGCGTAGGTGATGTCGCGCTCCCGGCAATAGACTTCCGCCACCCGCGGATCGGCCTTGGCGCGTTCCTGCTCCTCGCCCTTCGGCATCCGTGTCCAGGGCTCATCAAAACGAGGATTGGAGATGTAGAGCTCCATCTTGCGATGGTGGTCGGTAATCGGTGAGATCTCAGCGAGGAGCTCTTCGAGTCCTTCTCGAACGAACCACTGGAAGGACTCGACTTGAATCTGGACAAGATTCGGCATCTCCAGCACCGTGGGGATGCGCGAGTAGGTTCGCCGCTCCACTCCGATGTTGGAGAGAACTTGCTGCGCCGGCAAAGCGGGAGAAACAGTTTCGGTCGTCACAACACGATCAACAGCCATGCATCGCTCCTCTTATCTAGTGTCCGCGTCGCCGGGCCGAGAGTTGGGAACCAGGACTGCGATATTCACGTGCGGAATCTCGCGGGGTTCCAAACAACCTCACATGTACACGACCTACCCAGCTCTGCGGGTTGGCCTTCAAGACCACGGGCAGCTGTGTGGCGGTTCGTACCCCCCAACGCCAAATCGGGAGGGCGCATGTTGCCCCTCCCGGCATTCCCGGTCTTGATCGTGTGTTAATTTGAACCGCACGCGCCTGTCCAGCCTGAACTTCGCCTTTCACAGGAGCGGCGATCAACCGCGCCTGCGCGAACGTTCATTATCGCGCAGCTACGTCCTTCCTGTCAACCGCTTTTAGGCACGACTTTTGCGGTATTGGCGCGGTCCGCGCCGTGCACTTCCCTCACACGAACGTCATCGGCAGCTCATACCCGGGCAATCCGGTTCCGTTCCAGCGATGACCGTTCGACTGGTATACTGACTTCCCGACTCGCCCCGAACCGGCGTGCCCTCCTCAGGACGTGGCCCCACACCTCGCCCTTTGACATTTGGGATGACACGTCGCCGATGGACGGCCATGAACGCTCGCAGCTTCCGAATCTGGCTTCGCCCCGGCATGAGGATCAAGCGTTGGGTTGCGCTCTTCATGCTGAGTGTGATCCTGACCAGCCTGGCCCTGGCCATGGTCGCGGCGTGGGTCTATCAAAACTACGCGTTCCCCGACGGCCTCGAAGGAATCGTCCAGCGCCTCACGCTCCAGTTCATTCCGCATCCGTACCGGGAAGCGTTGCTTCTGGCGGGCGGGCTGCTTCTGCTCGGATTTTCGATTTGGCGTCTTAGCCGGTCGCTCATTTTGCCGCTGATGGCCGGCGACCAGAGCGGACGAGATCTTGCTGAGATCGTCAACGAACATCGCTTCGGTCCGATTCGGCCAGAATTCAATGTCGTCGCCATCGGCGGTGGAACCGGGCTCTCGGCGCTCCTGCGTGGGCTCAAGCTCTTCAACATCAACCTTACGGCGATCGTGACCGTCGCCGACGACGGCGGCAGCACGGGGCGCATTCGCAATGTCTTCAACATGCCCGCTCCCGGTGATATCCGAAACTGTCTCGTCTCGCTCGCGGACGCCGAGTCGACGATGGGCCGGCTCTTCCACTACCGGTTCGACAAGGAAGGTTCCGAACTCACTGGCCACGCCTTCGGCAACCTCTTCATCACCGCGATGACGCAGGTCAGCGGCAGCTTCGAACAAGCCGTCATCGAGTCGGCACGCGTCCTTGCGGTCCGCGGGCGCGTGCTGCCCTCCACGCTGGACAACGTCACTCTCTGCGCCGAGTTGGTCGACGGCTCGACGGCGCGTGGTGAATCGGCCGTGGCGCACGATGGCCCGGCGATCCGCCGCGTCTATCTCGAACCCGACGCGCCCGACGGGTATCAGCCTGCGCTGGCCGCTATCCTCAACGCCGACTTGATCGTACTTGGTCCAGGCAGCCTTTACACGAGCGTGCTGCCTAACTTGCTCATCGACGGTATCGACGAGGCGATCCGCTGGTCGCGCGGCACCACCGTCTACGTCTGCAACGTTGCCACACAGCACGGAGAGACCGACCACTTCGATGTCGCCGATCACGTCCAGGAAGTCGTTCGCTACCTCGGCGACGGCGAGCTCGACTACGCCCTTGTCAATAGCAATCCGGCACCAGCCACCGCGATCCGCCCCGAATGGCAAGTCGAGGCGATTGCCTACAATGGCGCGGATCGGACCGCGGGTGTCGAGATCATTGCCCGCGATGTCGTCAACGACCTCAATCCGCTTCGCCACGACCCCGAAAAGCTCGCACGGGAGCTCCTGGCGCTCGCGCGCGCCAACCGCCATCCTCTCGGTGAGCCCAGGCCGATTCCAAGCAATGGACAGATGGTTCACGAACAATCCCAACCATTGATCGAGCCAGCCTCTGCCAGCCGTTAGCCACTCCGACCCCAGCTTGGCCAAATGGTCGCGGCGCGAATCTTGGTACGCTAGCGGCCTACAGGGCTGGCGACGGCACGACACGCGGTGCCGCCCACCGTTTAGCGTGTGCTGAGACTACTGAAAGGGCAAGCGGACATGGCGTTCAAAGTCGGGATCAACGGGTTCGGCCGTATCGGTCGCCAAGTCCTCAAGGCGATGGACGAGGGCGGCTACGCCGACCTCTACGAAGTCGTCGCGGTGAATGACCTGACGGACAACGATACCCTCGCTCACCTGCTCAAATACGACTCGACGTACGGACGGTACGACGCCGACATTTCCGCGAGCGAAGACGGCATCAAGGTCAACGACCATTTCATTAAGGTACTGGCGGAGCGGGATCCGGCCAGCTTGCCCTGGGCCGAACTCGGTGTCGATCTCGTGATCGAGTCGACTGGGATTTTCACGGACGCGTCAAAGGCACAGGGACACATCGACGCCGGGGCGAAGAAGGTGATCATCTCCGCGCCCGCCAAGAACGAGGACATTACGGTCGTCCTTGGTGTCAATGAGGCGCAGTACGATCCGGCCCAACACCACATCGTCTCGAACGCCTCATGTACCACCAACTGCCTCGCGATCTGCGCCAAGGTCATCCTCGATCGCTTCGGCATCCAGCACGGGTTGATGACCACCGTCCATTCTTACAC
>JACDBO010000066.1 GCA_013694885.1 Chloroflexia bacterium
TCGCTCCTCTACGGCGGCTGGCAACCGCAAGCGCTGCTGAAGGGCACCATCGCCATCGCCGTGGTTGGCACCGTGAGCATCGCCCTCGCCCTCGCCGCCCTCCGCGGCCGCGTCACCCGCGGCTGACGAAGGGTCGAGGCGGTGAATATCTCGGCCCTCGATTACACGCCCGAACCCGGAGAGTTAGGTCCAAATGGCGAGGCCGTCGGGGTCACCCCCGGCGGCCTCGCCGTTGCATCTGCCTGACCTGCTACGACGCCGGGGTTGCCGCCGCCTCCGTGTCGATGGCAAACGACACCGCGACCTGGGCGTAGACGTTGACTTCCGCTTCGTCCGTCGGGTCGAACGGCGGCACCGACACGGGCGAGCCGCTGGTGGGTACCGGCGCTGGCGGGGAACAGGGCAGTTGGGTCGGCGTGAGGGCGCCGTAGTAGGCATTGAGGCTTTCGGAGAAGTTCACGGGGACGTCGCTCGCCGCCACTGCCTCACCGAGCTGAACGCCCATCAGCTCAGCCTGGAGCTCGGCCCGTGTCCCTGCATCGTTGAACGCCATTTCCCGCGCCTCGCGCTCCAGCGGCGCACAGTCGCTGACGCCGTAACCCACGCCGATCAGGACCAGAACCAGATTCTCCTCGGCGGCGCCGACCGTCGCCGCGTCGATCAGTTCGGTGATCCGCTCCTGCGTCGGCATGTCGACCGCCACGTCGACACGGGCGACGCCCGGGCCGCCCGGTCCGTAGAAGCCGCCGATGACGGCGCCGACCACGACGCTGATGTCTTCTTCCGGCACCCCGGCCGCTTGCAACCCCTCGACCATCGGACCAACCGCCTCCCGCTCCTGCGCGCCCGGCGTCGCGTCCGGGTCGGGCGCGCGCGGCGGGCCGAATTCTTCCTGGCTCACCACCATCTGAATCTCCGCCGTCTCGGCGGACGCGCTGGATTTGCCGTAGCCGATGACCGTGATGCCCTGCGTCGGCGCTTGCGCGGCCTGCTGTGTCTGAGCGCCCGCGGGCAGGCCGAGCGTGGCGACCAGAGCGAGAGCCCCCGCGAGGAGAGCTCCCTTCAGGGCTGGACCGACCCTCCTGTCCGACCTGGCGAACGAGCGCGATCCCGTCGTCCTCTCCATGGCGCACTCCTCTCCAACGGCTCTCTCCGGCGTCCTTGCTGTTTGCTGTGTCGCCCCAACCCACCGAGTACCATGTATATTAGTGATGACTTGCTCAGAGCGCAATCGGTCCTTCGGGGCATTCGCCACCGCGTAGCCGCCTCGAGTTCCGCCCATGCTCGCGTTCCATAACGTCGATGCTGGCGACCGCCGGTGTACCGTTCCAGAGGTCTCCGGAGCGACGGCTGATTTGGCATGAGTGACATTGGCGACGGAGGTGATCAGTGCGCGTGGTTGGGGTCGATGGCTGTCCGGGTGGTTGGGTCGCGGTAAGCTGGGATGTCGAAGCCCGGACGTTGACGCCGGTGGTGCACGGCTCATTCCCGGCACTGCTGGCGGCCTACCCGGATGCGGCCGTTATCGGCGTCGATATTCCGGTCGGGCTCGCCGCGAACGGTCCGCGTCGCTGTGATGTCGAAGCGCGGAAGGTGCTCGGTCCCCGGCGGTCGAGCGTCTTCCCGGCGCCACATCCCGATGTCCTCGACGCGCCGACCTACGCCGAGGCGCTTGCCCTGTCTCACACCCTGACCGCGAAGGGCATCTCCAGGCAGGGCTTCGCGATCTACGCCAAGGTCGCCGAAGTGAACCGGGTCTTCACGCTGGAGTTGCAACGCCGCGTCTTCGAGGTTCACCCGGAAGTGTCGTTCTGGGCACTGGCCGGCCAGCGGCCGATGGTTCACCACAAAGGCAAGACCGAGGGTTTCGACGAGCGGCGAGCGCTGCTGGCAGCCGGCCTCGATGGCGCGGCCATTCCCACCCGGCCGGAAGCCCGCGGTATCGCCCGCCCCGCCAAGTCGGACGACGTGCTCGACGCGATTGTCGCCGCCTGGACCGCGCACCGCCTCGGG
>JACDBO010000084.1 GCA_013694885.1 Chloroflexia bacterium
GAAGACGAAGCTGGCGCTCGCCGCGACGAGCGCGATGGTGCGCGACAGATCACGCCCGGCCCGCGGCGCGAAGAAGATCACCAGCGCGCCGAGGAGCGGCAGGTAGGCGATTGTGCTGAGTAACGGAAAACTATCCACGTGCGCCTCCGGGGAGGATCAATGTAGGGGCGGACACATGGGTCCGCCCTTTTCGATGTACGCCCGTTTCATGTTGCCGACGATCATAGCGACATCGTTTCGCGTCGACCGGCGACCGGGCGGACACACGGGTCCGCCCCTACAACAGCCGAATTCGCCCGCTAACTTCTCAGTCCTCATCGAAAGAGGTTCGAGAAGCCGGCGAGGTAGATGCCGACCAGCACGACCATGCCGAGGGCGATGGCCAGCGCGTAGTTGGCGACCAGACCGGTCTGGACGTGGCGCAGCCGCTGGCTGACCGCGCCGATGCCGGTCGCCACGCCGTTGACCGTCGCGTCGATGATGCCTTCGTCGACCACCCGCCAGAAGAAGAGCGACAGAGTGCGCAGCGGTTGGACGAAGAGGCGGTCGTAGAGTTCGTCGAAGTACCACTTATGGTAGAGGAAGTCGTAGAGGCCGTGGAAACGCCGCGCCATCGCCGTCGCGCTGATCGTGCCGGTGATGTAGGTCAGGTAGGCGACGAGGATGCCGGCGACGGCGACGCCGGTCGAGATAGCGCCGAACGTGACCGTCGTCGCCGTCGAGACGTGGTGCTCCTCGATGGCGTGGACCGCTTCCTCGGCGTGTTCCTCCTCGGTGGCAGGTTCTTCCTGGAGGAAGGCGAGCGAGGCTTGCGTCTCCGGCGCGGCTTCCTCCTCGGCGAAGACGGGTTCGAGGAAGTGGTGGAGCGGGCCGTCCTCCGGCGGGAAGCCGACGAAGCCGATGACCACCGACGGCACCGCGAGCACGATCAGCGGCCAGGCCATCCACGGGCCGGACTCGTGCGGGTGGACGTGGGCAGTGTCGTAGCGCGGCTGCCCGAAAAAGGTCATGAAGACGAGGCGAAACATGTAGAGACCGGTGAGGAAGGCCGCCGCCAGGCCGACGATCGCGACCAGCTTGCCGACCGGCGAGTCGCTGATCCAGGAACCGACGATCGTCTCGTCTTTCGACCAGAAGCCAGCGAGCGGGATCACGCCAGCGTTCGCGGTCGCGGCGATCAGGAAGGTCCAGAAGGTGATCGGCATGTGGTGGCGCAGGCCGCCCATGCGGCGCATGTCCTGCTCGTCGTGCAGACCGTGGATGACGGAGCCGGAACCGAGGAAGAGCAGACCTTTGAAGAAGGCGTGCGTCATCAGGTGGAAGATCGCCGCGACCCAGGCGCCGGTGCCCAGTGCAAAGCACATGTAGCCGAGCTGGCTGAGGGTGGAATAGGCGATGACGCGCTTGATGTCGTACTGCGTCAGCGCGATCGTTGCCGCCATGAGCGCGGTGAAGGCGCCGATCAGGGCGACAACGACCATCGCCGTCTCCGACTGCTCGAAGATGCGGTGAGCGCGGGCAACGAGGTAGATACCGGCTGTGACCATCGTCGCGGCGTGGATCAGTGCCGAGACAGGCGTCGGACCCTCCATCGCGTCCGGTAGCCAGACGTGGAGCGGGAACTGCGCACTCTTGCCGCAGGCGCCGATGAAGAGGAGCAGGGCGATGGCGGTCAGCGTGCCGCTGGAGATGCCGTGGGCGGCATGGTCGGCGGCCTGGGCGAAGATGCCCTCTTCGCCGTGGAAGTTGATGGTGCCGAAGGTCCAGAAGGCGAGCATGATGCCGAGCCCGAATCCGAGATCGCCGACGCGGTTGACGATGAACGCCTTCTTCGCGGCGTTGCTGGCCGAACGCCGCCGGAACCAGAAGCCGATCAGGAAGTAGGAGCAGAGCCCGACCGCCTCCCAGAACACGAAGAGCAGGAGTAGGTTGTCGGCCAGCACCAACATCAGCATCGAGAAAACGAAGAGCGGCAGATAGGCGAAGAAGCGGTAATAGCCGCCGTCGCCGTGCATGTAGCCCACGGAGTAGACGTGGACGAGGAGACCGACCGTGGTCACGACGAGCAGCATCACCGCCGTGAGCTGGTCGGCGTAGAGCGAGACATCCACATTGAAGGTGCCGGACGGGATCCAGGTGAAGAGTCGCTGATGCAGCGGCTCGTCGCCGCCCCGGATGTCGAGGAAGACGAGCACCGAGAGCAGCCAGGAGAGGAAGACGGCCGGCACGGCGACCCAATGCGCCTTGTCGCCGAGGAACGCCCGCCCGAACAGGATGTTGACCGCAAACGCCGCCAGTGGCAGCAGCGGGATCAAGAACAGCAGATCAGCCATTGACTAGCCTCTAACCCCCTGCACTCTCG
>JACDBO010000086.1 GCA_013694885.1 Chloroflexia bacterium
CGCCATGACATTGTGTACGCCAGCCTTCAAACTCACGCCCCACCCCCTCTGCGTCCTGAGTCCCGAGTCCCGAGTCCTTCTCGATCATCCCATCCCGCGAGTTCCGCCAGCGCCGCGCCGACGCCCGCTCCGAACGCAATCGGATGGCCGAGGTCCGCCAAGGAGCGCTCCAGGACCCCGAGTTGGGCGATCAGCGTCGTCGGGTGGGCGGCTATGCCCATGTGTCCGAGCCGAAAGAGTTTGCCGGCCAACTCGCCGTATCCGCCGGAGATCATCACACCGTAGCGGTCGCGCATGGTGCCACGCAGCGCCTCGTCGGTCACACCGTCCGGCAGATGGACGGCGGTGCAGCACGGGGCAGCGATCGCCTCCCGCGCCGGCCAGAGCTCCAGCCCGAGCGCCTTGACCGCGACGCGGCAGGCACGCGCGATCATCTGATGGCGGGCGATCACCGCCTCGACGCCCTCCTCCACGGTCTGTCGCAGCGTCGATTCGAGCGCATAGATCTCCGAAACGGAAGGGGTGTACGGGAACCGGCGCTGTTCGAGCCAGGTTGCCTTCCAGTCGAGGATTGAGAGGAAGCTTCCGCGCAGCGGGTCCGTCCGGTTCTCCATCCGCGCCCACGCATCGGGGCTGACCGCCAGCAGCGAAAGTCCGGGCGGTCCGCTCAGGCATTTCTGCGGACCGGCGACGGCGATGTCGATCCCCCACTCCTCCGGCGACAGCAGCTCGCTACCGAGTCCGGAGACGGTGTCGACAATGGTAATGACCCCGTGTTCCTTGGCGACGCGTCCGATCTCCCGCACTGGGTTGATCGTGCCGGACGGCGTTTCGGAATGGACGACTGAAAGCACACTGATCTCGGGGTGTCGTTCCAGCGCGGCCTGGACATCAGCCGGGTCGATAGCTTCGTTGAAGGGCACCGCGAGCTCGATCGGCTCGCCGCCATAGCGCCGAATGAAGTCCTCGAACCACTTGCCGAAGACGCCGGAGACGAGATTCAACACCGTATCGCCCGGCCGGATGATCGACGCCGCCGCGGCCTCTAGACCGAGGATCGCCTCGGCTTGCATGATCACGACATCGTACCGGGTCCGGTAGACTTGCCGCAGCAGCTCGCACGTCCGAGCGAAGAGGTCGATAAACGCCGGGTCGTAGTGGTAGAGGACGGGTTGGCTGAGCGCGCGCAGCGTCTTCGCCGCGACATCGACCGGTCCCGCCGCGAGATTCAACCGTGGCCACTGCGCGTTGTTCACCTCAAGCGTCTCCTCGTTACGCGGTGCCTCACTCGCCAGGAAAGAGCTGGGCGAGGCTCTGGCGGACACCGTTCGCGTCGCCGACCGCCGGCACGGTGATCTCCCCGCTGATGATGCGGGACCGCGCTTCCGCCACAGCTTGCTGGACCGGCGATGCCGGGGTGGCGGCTGGGGTTGCGTTTGCCGGCGTCGCAGTCCCGGCACCGGTTGGCAGGTCCAGCAGACGGACGCCGTTGTTCTCCAGCGTCATTGTGTAGACCTGACCAAAGCTGCCAGCGCCAAAGTCGTCGAGCATCTGGTTGTAGATGCCCGTGTAGTCGAACAGCACCGAGGTGAGCAGAATCTCGCGAGCGTCGGTGCCTCTCTTGTCGCCAATCACATCAATGAACTTTGCCTGCTGCTCCGGCTGCCTGCCACCATTGAACTCACGGATCGACTGGATCATGCCAAACGACGCACCATCTCCCATCCCGAAGACGATGTCCGCGCCAGCCGCCAGGACCGAGTCGGTCACCCGCTTGGCGTTGGCCGCGTCGTCGTAGGCGTTCTCACCGATGACGCTGTAGACAAGTCGGGCCTCTGGCCGGGTCGCCTTCAGCCCTTCCGCGAACCCAACGGTCATAAAGTTCCAGGTCGGCGGCTCGCCGGAGACTACCACCCCGACCGTGCCGGATCGCGTCTCCAAACCCGCGACCACACCCGCGAGGTACGCCGCTTCTTGCGCCTGCGTCTCGATGTCGGAGATGAGACCGGGTTCGACCGCGCCGGGGTTCTCGATCACCGCCACGGGCACGCCACTCTGGGCGGCGAACTCCGGGCAGACCGTCTGGTACCCGGAGGCGTGGCAGATGATGAGGTCGGCGCCGCCATCCGCGAGATCTTGCAGGATCGGGGTGATGTCCTCGTAGCCCGCGTTCTCCGCGACTTGGGGGGTCAGTCCTCGCTCCTGTGCGACAGCGGTCAAGTTGTCTGCGCCTTGCTGATCCCACCCCCCGTTGGTTCGGCTCGCCGGCACCACGATCGCCACCGTGTCGAGCGCCGTCGACTGCGTCGCCAGGACCGTGGCCGGCATCACCATCGTGACGATCGCCGCGAACGCGACCCATCGCCATCCGCTCAAGCTCGAACCCATTCCGCCGCTCCTTCTCCCATTACCAGCCGCGCGGGTGGGCTAGCGAAAACCCGATCCACCCATATCGTTGGCGCAAGTATGCGTCCGTAGCGCGCGTCGCACACGTTTACGGCCCAGCCGAGGCCCGCCGATAGGGGATGCCGAGCGCCGCCGGGAGCTGGACTCGCTGTGCGAAGACTACGAGGCCGAGGATCACGCCGAGGTACGGCAGGATTTGCAGGAACTCGGATTGGATTCCCCAGCCAGCAATCTGCGCGCCCACGCCGGCCGACCGCAGCAGCCCGAAGAGCACGGCCGCGACGGCGATCCGCACCGGGTGCCAGCGACCGAGCATCGTGATCGCCACCGCGACGAAACCGAGACCGACTGTCATCCCCGGCCGGAACAGCCCCAATTCAGCCACGGCCAGGGCCGCGCCGCCCAACCCCGTCAAGGTCCCGGTCAGCGTCGCGGCGAGGAGCCGCACCCGCACGATCGACACGCCGACGG
>JACDBO010000126.1 GCA_013694885.1 Chloroflexia bacterium
ATTTCGAGCCGCAGCGAGAAATCTCTCGTTGATGGGCCACGTGCTTCGGTGAGGCACGACGCCCCTCGCCGCGGTTTCCGATTGTCGATGGCAGTCGTGAGAGAGGTTTCCGCCCGTCGCTACGATACGATCAGCGCGCCGGTGATCTCCTCGACCACCCATGCGTCGGGCTCGCGTTTGTGCTGGCCCTCCAGGGCCGCTCGCGCGGTGGCGCCACCGATCCGCCCGAGCGCCCAGGCGGCGTGGCCACGCACCAGCGCCTCATCGTGGCTCGTCAGGGCCGCCGCGAGCGCGGGGATGTCCGCTTCGGTCCCGATGTTGCCGAGAGCGATAGCGGCATTGCGCGCCAGCCCCCGCCGCTTGGCGCGTGGCACCGGTGTCCCGTGGTAGACATCGCCGAATTCCTTCGGACTCATGCCGAGCAGCCAGTGAAGCGACGGGTAGGCGTTGTCCAGCCCGCGCGGTTGGAGGTCCGGGTCCGGTTCCTCGGCAGCCGCCCTGGTGTACGGGCAGACTTCCTGGCAGACGTCGCAGCCATAGACCCAGTCGCCCATCTTCGGTCGCATCTCGCGGGGGATGACACCCCGGTTCTCGATGGTCTGAAACGAGATGCAGGTCGGCGCGTCGATCGTATACGGGGCGATAATCGCGCCGGTCGGGCAGCGGTCGAGACAGATCGTGCAGCGCCCGCAGTCCCGCGCCAGCGGCTCGTCCGGTTCTAGATCGAGGTCGAGCACCAGTTCGCCCAGCAACACCCACGAGCCATGACCAGGCACGATCAGGCAGGCATGTTTGCCGTACCAGCCGAGTCCGGCCCGCGCCGCCACCGCCCGCTCGACGATGCGTGCTGTGTCGACCAGCCTCCGCGCCTCGACCGTATGGCCAAGTTCCACCTCGATCGCGGCGTGCAGCGCCTTGAGGCGCCGTTTGATGACCTTGTGGTAATCGGCGCCCCAGGCGTAGCGGGAGATGCGGCCTCGCGCCACCCCATCGTCCGGTTTCTCGGTCGGACCCGGCCAGTAGGAAATGGCGACCGAGAGGATGGAACGGGCCGTCGGATGCACGTTGCGCACGTCGCAGGAGAAGCGGGCGCGTTCCTCAGTGAACCACGGCATCCCGTCCATGTGCCCGGCGGCAACATGCCTCGTCAGGTGCTCCGCCACCTCGGGAAACGGCGCAGCACTCGTCACGGCCGAAACGCTCAGTCCATGCTCGTTCGCGAGCCGCTTCACCCGCGCCGTGAGCCGCGCCCGCTCCGGCAATGGATGCATTTGCAGGGGATGAGCAACTGTAGCCATTCGTCAAGTATAGAGTGGCGCACCCAAGGGCCGCGTGATCCACTTCCCATACAAAATCAACAATCAGGGAGCGAGCGACCTCGAAAGCAGATCCACCACCTCCGCCATCGAAGGCTGCGAGCTCTGCGCCCCGAGGCGACGCGTGGCCAGCGCACCGGCGGCGTTGGCGAGGCGCGCCGTCTCTGGCCACGGCCAGCGGAGGGCCATACCCCAGGCGATGCCCGCCGCGAAGGCGTCACCGGCGCCGGTCGGATCGACCACGTCCACAGGGAAGGCCGGGAGCGCCCACTCCTCATCGCGGGTGACGATCCGGCAGCCGTCCGCACCCCGCGTCAAGATCGCGGTGCGTAGATTTGCGCCAGGCAACCGCTCCCGGATTGTGTCTAGCGCCGTACCTCCAGCCGGCTGACCGGTGAGCAGCGCGTACTGACGCTCGTTGCCGACGAGCGTGTCGAACCGCAGCGCAATGTCGAGGGCATCCGCGCTGCCGGGTTCGACCAGATACGTCATGGTGCCGAGCAGCCGGGTATCGGGCCGCGTGTGCGCTGGGAGATCCGTCAGAAAACGCAGGAGCGGGATGTCGGCTACGTCGAGGACCACAAGATCGTGGTCGAAGAGCGCGGAGATGTCGAGCCGGTCGCCCTTGACCAGCTGTGCGCCGCGGTGCCAGAAAATCGTGCGATCAGGCGGCGTGGTGCTGACGATGATGGTCGAGGCATCGGTAGGCTGCTGCGGATGACTGGTGAGTCCCGCGACTTCGACGCCGAGCGCGGACATCTCCGCGCGCAGCGCCTCTCCCGGCGCGTCATCGCCGACCACGGCCCGCAGCGTCACCCGCGCGCCGAGGCGAGCGAGCGCGGCGGCCATGTTGGCTGTCGTACCGCCAGGCATGGCGATGGTCTCGCGAACCTCGGCGTAGGTGCCGGAACTCGGAAAGCGGTCAACCACGATCAGGGTATCCCAGCTCGCCATGCCGATCGCGGCGATCCTCGGCCCTGGCCCGACCACCGTCACCGGCGGATGAGCAACGCGCGCGCCGGAGCGCCATCACCGGCGGTCAGGCGCAGCGGCAGGCAGACCAGATCGTACACACCTGGCGCGACGTCGGTCAGATTGAGTCCTTCGAGGATCAGGACCTCGTTTTCAAGCAGGGTCAGATGCGTCTGATGACCTGGCTCTTGGTAGGGCTCGATCGAGAGATAGTCGATTCCGATCAACCGCACGCCGTGATCGACCACCCACCGCGCCGCATCTGGCGAGAGCCCGACGTAGCCGGTCTCGAACGTGAGCTTCCCGGTTTTCCACAGCCGCGAGTTCGCGGTCTTCAAAATGACGCGATCGGTTCCAGGCGGGATGCCCGCGGACTCGAGATGTCCGGCGTCGATCCTCGTCACACGCGCGTCGATCTCCGCCACAAAGCAGGGACCGATCCAGCGCTCGAGCGCAATATCCTCGAGCCGCTTGCCATGATCGACGAAATGCCACGGTGCATCGACATGGGTGCCGGTGTGACTGGTGCAGTCCAGGCGGCTGACATTCGCCGCGGCGCCTGTGCTGATCCGCGACGCCGCCGTGACCTCGATGGCGGCGTCGCCTGGCCACACGCAGAGGTCGGGCGAGATCGGCAGGGAGACATCGATCACGGTCGCATCAGCGGGGATCATTGGGCCTCCAGGGGTCGCGAACGGCGGCGGCATTCGCTTGTGATCGTCGCACGCACAATTGACCATCGACAAGGGGAACCACGAATTGCACCATGCAAAAGAGTTGGCGAACGCGACCGGCGAGAGTATCATCGCACTGGGGAGTGGTCCCGGGGTGTCCACGTAGCACACACAATTCAGACAGGAAGCGCCGCCGATGTCCGCACGAACTGCCGCGTCGTCAAGTCGTCATGACGTCGGCCCAAAGTTGGGAACCTGGATTCGCGCCACACGGATGGACCAGGGGATCAGCCAACGCGCCTTGGCTGAGCGTTCCGGGCTCAGCCGCTCATACCTCTGCGATATCGAGCGAGGGCGTGGCGCACAACCGAGCGTCACCACCATCGACAAGCTGGCCGGCGCCCTCGGCGCCTCCCGCGCGGACCTCATGCGAGCCGCCGGTTTGATCGACACGCCGGTTATGCCGCGCGAAAACGCGGACGAGCGGCGCTTGCTGGCGGTCTATCGCGACCTGAGCGACGCGGGTCGGATCACGGTGATGCGCTTCACCCGCTTTGTGCACGGCGACGAGCATCGCTGGGTCCAATCGGCGCTCCTCGGTGAGCCCGCCGACATCGTCGTCGACCACCGCCCCGATTCCGAACCGCCGCCACTCACCCCAAACGGCCTCGTCCTCTTCGAGATCGACAGCACGCCCTAAGACGGTGTGGCACGCTCAAGTACTTGGTGGATCGGGACTTAATGCGAGTCGCTGCTGGCCAGCCGCACAATTGTCATTTCGAGCCGCGGCGAGAAATCCCTCGTTTGAGGGGCAGGGGCGTCAGTGGGAAATGAGGGTTCCTTCGGTTCCTAAACCCAAATCGGGCTGAATAACTGGGCGATGCCCTTGGTCGTCATTCTGAGGCCGCAGCCGACGAATCCCAGCAGCTGCATCGTGCGCGAAGCGCTCGACGGCAAAGCCGTCGCTTCGCCAAGGCGTGATTATTCCACCACTGTTCAGCCGAATTACGTATATAGCACTCGAACCTAGGCAAGCAACGGGTAGCGCGGTACTCGGACGTGGTTGCCGCGATGCCCTAGCCGGGTTTGTCGGTATAGTCCGGTGCTTGATCGCCGGGCGACGACCCTAATCGTGGGTGCAGCGCGCCGCGGGTGCTACGAAAACGGCGGAGTCATGTGACCCCGCCGTTCCATCTACTGTCGTTCACCGTTGCCGCTCCGAGGAGCGAGAGCGCTATGCCTGCTCCTCGCCCTCGTCGCCGTCCTCGTTGGGTTCGGCCTGGGTTCCACGCTGCGCAGCGGCAGCTTCTTCTTGAGCGGTGCGAATGCGTGCCGAACGCTCCTGGAGCCGTCGCTGTCGCTTGGACCGCTGATCGGCCGTGGCCGCCGCGGACTCCATGCGGCGCGTGAAGCGCTCGACCTGCCCCGCCGTGTCGACGATGCGCTGCTCGCCGGTGTAGAAGGGGTGGCAGACATTGCACAGGTCGGTCCGCAGGTTCTGCTTCGTCGACCGGGTCGTGAAGGTGTTGCCGCAGGAGCAAACAACCGTGGCCTCGACGTAGTTGGGGTGAATCCCCGCTTTCATGGATCTGATCTCCGTTTCTTCCTGAATCTTCGTGAATGCTTGGATGCGCTAGTCGCCCGTAGTTGCCACCGGCTCAGCGCTCAGCAGCTGACGCGCGCCGCCGATGGGGTAGATATCCTGCGGGTAGACGCTGATCCGGCGCTTCTGCCGGGAAACCGGCTCGAACCGGACCACACCGTTGATCTTGGCGTAGATGGTGTGGTCCTTGCCGATACCGACGTTGTTGCCGACCCAGAACTGCGTGCCGCGTTGGCGAACGACGATCGTGCCGGCATTGACGAGTTCGCCGTCGTGCCGTTTCACACCGAGCCGCTTGGACTCGCTGTCGCGGCCGTTGCGGGAACTACCGACACCTTTCTTATGGGCCATGCTGGTGATCCTTTCTCGTGCTGTCGATGTGTCGCTGGCCGCTTCTTAGGCGTTGATGCCGGTAATCGTCAGATGCGTGTGGTTTTGGCGATGGCCGGTGCGACGTCGGTACCGCTTCTTCGCCTTGAACTTGAAGACGATGATCTTCTCGCCCCGGAAGTGATCGTCCACGCGCGCTGTCACCGTCGCGCCATCCACCACCGGCGTCCCGACGCGCGTCGAGCCGTCACCACCCACCAGCAGGACCCGTTCGATCGTGAGGTCGCTCCCCGGATCAGCATGCAGCTTCTCGACGGCGAGCCGATCACCCACCTTGACCCGGTACTGCTTGCCACCGGTCTCGATCACCGCGTAGGGAGTCGGAGCGGCTGGCTCTTCCTGCCGCGGTTCGACCTCCGCAACGGGCTGCGCCTCTGCCTGCACGTCCTCACCTTCCGGGGGCGACTCCGGCGCCGGCTCGGTGGCGACTGCGCCGCCGGTTGTTGTCTGCGTTAGGGTCTCCGTCATACATTTTCCTTGACTCCACGCGGTCGGCGAATGCCTGTATCGAGACTGCCACCGCGTCGTAATCGCCCGAATGGTGAGACGCTCGTGGACATCGAAAACCGCGGATACACAAAAGAAGGCGCATCGCACGCACCTGGACTTGGAATTGTACCACGGCGCTCGTCTTGGGAAACCCTGCCGCAAACCACCAATCATGGGCCTCATCGCGTCCTACGTGCCTTGGCGGAGCAGTTTATCGGGTAGCCATGCCGCGACCAGCCTTGCCCGGTTGACGACCGTTTCCGCGCCTCCCTACAATCGACCATAACGACACAGCGACGTGGTCAACCCACGCGCGCCGCTCATCCGAGGATCCCTGGTGCGTTCTTCCACCACAATCACTCCCGAAGGCTCGCGACAGACGCCCCCGCTCGGTATCGCCGCCGATGTGCGAATCGGTACGCGTGGCAGCGCGCTCGCCCGATGTCAGACCGAGACAGTCGCGCGCCTTCTCTCCCGGCTCTATCCCGGCGCTGTCGTGCGCACCCAGGTCGTGCGGACAGAGGGCGACATCGACAAGCAATCGCCGCTGACACTCATCGGCGGGCGTGGTGTCTTCACCTCGGCGTTACAGGTCGCCTTGTTGCAGGGTCGCGTCGATGCCGCCGTGCATTCGGCCAAGGACTTGCCGTCCCTCGAACCTCCGGGCCTCGAGCTCGCCGCCTTTCCCGAGCGCGCCGACCCGCGCGATGTTGTGGTCTCCCGGCATGGCGTCGGCCTCCTCGACCTTCCCCGCCACCCGACCATCGGTACGTCCTCGCGTCGCCGCGCCGCCCAGGTACGCGCGCTGCGGCCGGATGCCCACATCGTCGAGCTGCGAGGCAACATCGACACACGCCTCCGGGCCGCCCTCGATGGTGAGTTGGACGCGGTGATTCTGGCCGCCGCCGGGGTCGGCAGGATGGGCTGGCACGATCGCGTCGCCGCCTACCTCCCTGTCGATCTCTTCATCCCCGCACCGGGCCAAGGCGCCCTCGCAGTCGAGACGCGCTGCGCACCGGATGTGACGGCGACGATGGTCCGGGCCATCGACGATGCTGATGTTGCCATCTCGGTGCGGATGGAACGGGCATTTCTGCGTGGTGTTGGCGGCGGCTGCTTGACACCGATTGGGGCATACGCGGCGTTCGAGCCCAACGCGACCGGGCGGGAGCGGATGATCCGGGTCCATGCCATGCTCGCCAGCGACGATGGTGACCGCCTGGAGCGGGTGTGCGAGCTCGTTCCCGTCGCGCGCGGCGAAGAGGTCGCGTTCGACCTGGCACGACGGCTCATGCGCGCGGTACGGCCCCGCTACCAAACCGCCGGAGTACCGTCGGCGCTCCCGCTTGCCGGCCTGACGGTGATGGTCACCCGCGCCGCGGATCGCGCGGCAGGCCTGGTGGCCGCGTTGGAGGCGGAAGGTGCCCTCCCCGTTGTGCTGCCGGCAATCGCCATCGAGCCGGCGGACGATCAGGCGGCGCTCGCCGAGGCGGCACGCCGGCTGGCCGAGGGCGAGTTCGATTGGGTTGTGTTCACCAGCGCCAACGGGGTCACGCCGCTCGCTCAACACATGCACGAGCTTGACCGATCGACGAGCCAGCGCCGCTGGCGCACTGCGGTGGTCGGTGCGGCCACACGAACGGCCGTCGAGAAGGCTGGCTGGGATTTCGACCTGGCTCCCGAAAAGTCCACCGCGGACGAGTTGGTCCGTGCATTGGACGCGCGCGGCATTGCTGGCGCCAAGGTGCTCATTCCACAAGGCAACCTGGCTCGCCCCATGCTGGTCGACGGGTTGCGCGCCGCCGATGCAACCGTCGTCGTGGTCCAGGCATACCGGACGGTGCCTGCGACCGGTGCGGATCGCCTCGCGCGGCGACTGGCGCATGAGGGTGGTATCGATGTGGTCATGTTTGCCTCGCCCTCGGCTGTCGACGGCTTTCTCGCGGCGGTCGGGTCCGAACTGGCCGCGTTGTCCGGTGCCTGCTTCGTCGGTATCGGCCCCACCACCACCGCCGCGATGCGCGAACGTGGCCTGCCGGTCCACGCCGTCGCGGAGGACCCATCCAACAGCGGCATGGTTCGCGCGGTCACCGCATACTTCGGGGAGCGGCCGGTCGGGCCGGGGGAGGGCGAGGATCGTGATGCGTGAGCACGTTGAGCTGACCGGGCGCGGGAACGGTGTCGAACGGGAATCAGCCGTGCCGCCGTTTCGACGGATGCGTCGCCTGCGCCGCACCGAGGCGCTCCGTCGCCTCGTCCGCGAAACGTCGCTCTCGGTTGACGATTTCATTTATCCGCTCTTCATCACCGACGGTGCCAGCATTCGCGCTCCAATCGCCTCGATGCCGGGCCAGTCCCAGATCTCCGTGGACCAGCTGCCCGTTGAGCTGGACGAGCTTCGCGCGCTCGGCATCCGGGCGGTGCTGCTCTTCGGCATCCCGGCCACCAAGGACGCCGCCGCCAGCGGCGCCTATGACCCCGCTGGGGTCATCCCGCGGGCGGTCCGTCAGATCAAGCGGCACGACCCGGACACGCTCGTCATCACCGATGTCTGCGCCTGCGAGTACACCGACCACGGTCACTGCGGTGTGCTCGTCGACGGCGATGTTGACAACGACCGCACCCTCCCCCTGTTGGCGCGCACCGCCGTGAGTCACGCCGCGGCCGGCGCCGATATCGTCGCGCCGTCGGACATGATGGACGGGCGCGTCGCCACCATCCGGCAAGCACTCGACGCGGCGGGCTACCCAACGACACCGATCCTCTCCTACGCGGCCAAATACGCCTCCGCCTACTACGGCCCGTTCCGGGAGGCGGCCGAGAGCGCGCCGGCCTTCGGCGATCGCCGCTCGCATCAGATGGACCCGGCCAACGTCCGGGAAGCGCTGACCGAGATTTCCATCGACCTCGACGAAGGAGCCGATTTCATCATCATCAAACCTGCCCTCGCCTACCTGGATGTCGTCGCGGCGGCGCGAGCGCGTTTCGATGTCCCAATCCTGGTCTATAACGTCTCCGGGGAGTACGCGATGGTCAAGGCCGCCGGTCAGCTCGGCTGGATCGACGAACGCCGGGTCGTACTCGAGTCGCTGCTGGCGATGAAGCGCGCCGGGGCCGGGCGAATCATCACCTACCACGCGAAGGAAGCCGCGCGGTGGCTGGCCGAGGAGCAATCACTGGCACGTACCGGGCACCACACCCGCGATTCATTGATGGCGAGGAGCAATCCGTGACGATCGAGATGCAACCGGGTCGTCGGCAGTACGTCAAGTTCACCTTCTTCAAGGTTCAGCCTGAGTGGCGTCGACTCGACCCGTCCGAGCGCGCGGCTCACAAGGCAGAATTCGTCGGAGTCACCGAGCGATGGGCGGAGCGCAACCTCGTCCGCTGCTACTCCACGGTCGGCACCCGTGGTGATGTCGATTTCCTGGTGTGGCAGGTGAGCTACGAGCTGAGCGACATCCAAGCGATGACCGGCGAGTTGCTGGGCACCGCGCTCGGCGGCTGGTTGACGACTCCGTTCTCCTATTTGTCGATGACCAAGCACTCGCTCTATGTGGAGAAATACGCCGGACCGGGCCAAGACAAGTTCACGCGACTCACGCTCGCGCCGGGCGATCACAGATACTTGTTCGTCTACCCCTTGACCAAGGTACGGGAGTGGTACGGGTTGCCGGCCGACGAACGCCAGCAAGCCATGAACGAGCACATCGCCATCGGTCGCACCTACTCCTCGATCAAGCTCAACACCACCTACTCGTTCGGTCTCGACGACCAGGAGTTCGTGCTCGCCTTCGAAGGCGACGACCCCGGCGAGTTCCTCGATCTGGTGCAGGAGCTGCGTGGATCAGTGTCGAGCGCCTACACCCTGACTGATGTACCCATCTTCACCTGCGCCCACGTCACCGCCACCGAGATGCTCGACCTCCTCACCGGCGCCCGCCAAGCCGTGCCGGCATAGCGACCATGGATTCGATACCGCTCAGTAGCGCGTCACGGCGAATGTGTTGTACATCGCCCGTCACCTTCAACCGTCATTCTGAGGCCGCAGCCGAAGAATCCCCCGGCGAAGCCGATGCGCGCAGCGCATACCTGACCACCGACCGGCCCCGTGAAGCGCTCGCCAGCGAAGCCGGCGCTTCACTTCATGGTGGCATTCGCGCATGAGCCATCCACTCCATGACAAACCCATAAGCGGACGCCAGCGCTTCCTGGCCGCCGCGCGGCGGGAGCCGGTCGACGCCACACCGGTCTGGTTCATGCGCCAGGCCGGGCGCAGCCTGCCGGAATACCGCGCCCAGCGTGAGCGCTACGACTTCCTC
>JACDBO010000149.1 GCA_013694885.1 Chloroflexia bacterium
AGCGCCGCGCCTGGCGTGGGGCTCTTCCCGATCCACGCGCGGTGGAGTGGACACCAGATTCGCTCCGGCGGGGTCGACCAGCCGCTGGTCGACGGCGGTGGCGCCGTCCCTGACCGGGGTACGCGAAACCGCGCTCGCTCGGCGGGCGATGCGCGGCGCGTGAGCTGGTCGGCCGGGGGCCGTCGAGGTCGTCGGTGCGGTCAGGCAGGTCAGGCATGCGGCGATCACGGGTGACGTCGGCGGCAGCGCGACGGCGAAGGTCGGATGGTCGGTCAGGTAATGGGCAAGGCACCAGATTGTCCGGCGTATGCCGGACCGTCCGCACAGGCATCCGCACGCCGCACACGGCTCGACGCCGAGCGGCGAGGACCCCACGCGACACTGGGACATGCAGAGTCTAGCACGGCCCACGCCGGAAGTTTGGTTCATCAGCATGTCGCGGTTGACACCGTGGCACCCTGATTGGTAGTGTACGTACACCAGTCGGCATTGTCGAGCGTGGTGGCGACGGCGCCGCACATGCGCGAGCCGAGAAGTATCGAATGTTATGTAATGCCGGTGCGGTGGAGCAACGATGATCCTTTCCGATCGCGATATTGTCAAAGCGCTCGAGAGTGGTCGCGTCAAGATCGACCCGGCACCGGACCTGGCGAGCCAGCTCGGTTCGGTTTCGGTCGATTTCCGGCTGGGCACGACCTTCATGGTCTTCGAGCATTCCAAATACAGCTACATCGATCCCCGCCAACCGCAATCTATCGGCGAGGCGATGCGGACCATCGAGGTCGCGCCCGACGAAGCGTTCATCATGCAACCGGGCGACTTCGCGCTGGCCTCGACGATGGAGACGTTGGAGCTGCCCGACGACCTGCTCGGTCGCCTCGAAGGGCGCTCCAGCATTGCCCGCCTGGGCATCACCGTCCACTCCACGGCGGCCGTCTTCGAACCCGGTTGGGTCGGCACCGCGACGATGGAACTCAGCAACCTCGGCCGGATGGCGGTCGCCCTCTACCCCGGTATGCGCATCTGCGCCTTCTCTTTCCAGACCGTCAGTTCCCCGGTGATGACCCCCTACCGCACCAAACTGAACAACAAATACGCCGGCCAGGTCAACCCCCGAGCAAGCCTGCTGGCGGAGGAGAACCGAAGGGCCGAGGGCAAAGGGTCGCTGGCCGAGGAATAGGCAGCGAGTGGCGCCAAGTCGGCACCGCGCGGAGCGGTCCTGGCAGGCGAGGTGGCGCGTGCGTTCGCGTGTCGGGAGGAGCCGGTATACTCCTGACGAGTGGACTTGGCCGTGGGGCAGGTTCTCGGCCCTCGGCCCTCGAACCTCGGCCCTATTTCGCGGAGCGAAAGTGATGTCTGTGCAAGCGCTGAGCGGTATTCGGGCGCGGATGCTGCCGATGCTCAATGTGGCCGCGGAGCAGTACCAGCGGCGGGTGCCGGCGGGCTACCCGAACGTGGTCGACGCGGTCGAAAACGGCGTGATCGGGATCGAGCTCGACCCGAGTTTCGCGCTCTACATCACCTCGGAGGGCGAGCAGATCTTCGCCGATGTCTACCGCCGAGCGGCGCGGATCGACAGCCGGTCGAGTGCCAGCCGCGAGAAGTTCAGCGGTCTGCCCTTCGACGACCGACGCCCTCTGGCGCCGGACGTCTGCGACCAGGCGCTGCGCAACCTGATCCACGAGCTGATGCACTACTGGAACAACCAGCCCGGCATCCTCTTCATCACCGACGACTGATTCCAAAGGCGGTCAACCAAGGTGACAGGAAGCCGGCATCTCGGCGCGTTTGCCCGGTTCATGCACCAGTCGAAACGGACAGTCCGACAATAGTCATTTCGAGCCTCAGCGAGAAATCTCTCGTTGATGGGCGGCTTGCTCCCTTGAACGAGAGATGTAGCGCCCGGAATGAAGTTGATCTGAAAGAATCTGGGCAAGTCCACCGTTTTCATGATGGACCTTTTCAAGGCACGAGTGCCGGTCCTGTAGATCCAAGCCAAATCGCGAGGTCTACGGACGGCCGTCTCCCTCGAACGAGAGATTTCTCGCCGCGGCTCGAAATGACTATTGTCGGACTGTCCGTTTCGACTGGTGCATGAACCGGGAAAGGCGTCATGGTGGAGACCTCTTGCCATTAGTCAGCGAGGGTTGGTGTCCACCGCATCCCCCGCCGTGTTTCACGTGAAACACGCGGCGTCGACTCACTCAAGCACCCAGCGGTCGAGCGAGCGCTCGTAGTCGACCACACCGCCGTCACCGAAGAACAAGTCGATCTCGCGCGTCGCCGCCTCGGGGCCGTCGGAGCCGTGGACGAGGTTGCGCCCCACCTCCAGCGCCAGGTCGGCGCGGATCGTGCCCATCGCAGCCTCGACCGGCCGCGTCGCGCCTATGGTGTTGCGCGTCGCCTGGATGGCGCCCGGACCCGCCAGCACCATCAGCACCGACGGTGACGACGTGATGTAGTCCACCAGACCGTCGTAGAAGGGCTTGCCCTGGTGCTCGGCATAGTGTTGCCCGGCCACGTCCCGGCCGATCTGCTCGAAGCGCATCGCCGTCACCTTCAACCCGCGCCGCTCGAAACGCCCAACGATCTCCCCGATCAAGCCGCGCTGCACCGCGTCCGGCTTGATGATGACGAGTGTCTGCTCCATCTTTGCCACGTTTCCTCCTATACCCTTCTGATTCCCAAACATCCAGCATAACAGTTGGCGTTTCACGTGAAACATCGTCGGATGGCGCCACCAATCCGAAACAGACGAATCAGATGGGATTCCTGTGGAAAAGTTGCCGCGCCGGTAGCCGGCTTGAGCCGGCTTTGTCACCGTAGCCCAGTCTCATTCGAGCCGGGCGACCCAGGACAACCGATTGCCTGATCGTTACACCAATCCCCATCAAGTCGATCCCTCGCCACTGTCTGCACCATCGCGCTGCGCCACCTGTCGCGTGACGTTCGGCTCCGGCCGCGCCGGCCGGGTCGCCCGTCGCTTGAGGCCGACCGCCCGCGCACCGCGATGGCGTTTGCTCCGCCGCCGCGCCATCTCCAGCGTCCACAGCGTCACCCCGACGGCGATAGCCAGCGGCACCAGGATCACGACCACGATCACCAGAAACCACTCCAGGCCACTCATACGTCCTCGCCAGCGATATGCCACGCATCGCGCGCCATCCCCACGGCTCCTTCCTCCCGGCACAACGCCGTCGCCGCCGCGTCTCCGACGGAGCAAACGCCTGGGCAAAGGGCCCAGGCGTTTGCTCCATTGATCGCTTCATTCCTGGTCACGGTCTACGAGAGCGCCAGCAGCATCGGGTTCTCCAAATACCGTGTCACTGCTTGCAGGAACCGCGCCACCTCCGCGCCATCCAGCGCCCGGTGGTCCGCCGAGAGCGTGATCTTCATTCGCTGGCCGACCGCCACCGCGCCGTCTTTGACGACCGCCGTCTCCTGCACCGAGCCAACGGCCAGAATCGCCGCCTGCGGCGGGTTGATGACGGCGATGAACTCGGCGATGTCGAACATCCCCAGGTTGCTGATCGTGAAGGTCCCGCCCTGGTACTCCTCCGGCTTCAGCCCGCCCTCGCGGGCGCGCCGGCCGAGGTCCTTGGCCATCCGGGAGATTGCGCCGAGACTCTTTTCGTCCGCCGCCGGGATGAACGGGGCGATCAAACCGCCGTCGAGCGCGATCGCGATGTTGATGTCGATCCGGTCATGCTGGTAGATGCGCCCATCCTCGAACGAAGTGTTGACATTCGGGTACTCGCGCAGCCCCAGTGCCGCCGCCTTGATGATCAGATCGTTGACGGAGAGTTTCGCTCCGTCCGCTCCGAGCGAGGCGTTGACCTGCGCGCGGAACGCCATCGCCGCGCCCATATCGACATCGGACGTGACATAATAATGAGGAATCGTCTGCTTGGAGAGCGCCATCCGCTCCCCCGTCCGCCGCCGGATCTTGCTCAACTCGACCGCCGCGCCACGCGGTGTCCCTGCCGCTTGTGGCGCTGGCTCGGCCTGGCCGTCCGCCGCGGTCGCCGCTTGCGGTGCGGCCTCCGCC
>JACDBO010000150.1 GCA_013694885.1 Chloroflexia bacterium
ACCGAGGAGGTCGCGCAGACACGCGCCCGGCTGGTCTTCGAGGCGAAACAGGGCTACGGCCACTCCTATCAGCGCGGGATGGCCGAGGCCACCGGAGATCTGATCGTTCTCGCCGAACCGGATGGCACGTTTCTGCCCCGCGATATCATCAAGCTCCTGACCTACAGCGACGACTGCGATGCTGTCTTCGGGACGAGAACGACGCGGGAGATGATCTGGGACGGCGCCAACATGGGGTTCTTCCTCAAGTGGGGCAACTGGGCTGTTGCCAAACTCGTCGAAGTTTTGTTCAACACCAGCCACCTGAGCGACGTCGGCTGCACCTACCGGCTACTGACACGGGAGACCTATGACCGGATCCGGCATCGCTTCTCGGTCGGCGGCAGCCACTTTGGACCAGAGCTGATGCTGCTGATCATCACCTCCGGGGCGCGAGTGGTCGAGGTGCCGATCAACTATCTGCCACGGGTCGGGGTGTCCTCGGTCACCGGCGACATCCGCAAAGCGGTTATCCTTGGCCTCGAGATGATCTGGTTCATCACCCGGTATTGGGCGCGTTCGATGGGACGGCGGTCGGGCCGGACGAACCCTCGCCCGAACGGGCCATCGGACGCGGCCCCTGGGCAACCGGGCCGGGATTGAAGGCAGGGTCGGGAGCAAGCATGGCGACTGAGACGAAACCGGCGGCGCAACCGGCACGGACTACAGGGTCTCACGGGCAAACGGATTTCGATGCCATCGCCGATGAGTACGACGAGAGCTTGCCAGCCCACGTCGTGGAGCACTACCTCGCCAAGCGGGTAGCGTTCATCCGCCAGTACGTGCCACCGGGGCGGGCGCTCGATATCGGCTGCGGCACGGGCGTGGTCGCCGAGCGCCTTTCCCGGGAGGGCTACGACGTGGTCGGTGTCGACCCGTTTCGCGGTATGCTGCGGTATGTCCGCCAGCGTCGGCCGGACTTGCTGGCCATCGCCGCCAACGGTGAGCGCCTCCCATTCGCCGACAACACCTTCGATCTCGTCTACTGCATCGCCGTCATGCACCACGTCGCCGCGCCGGCAGCCGTCCGGCAAACCCTCCTGGAAATGACCAGGGTCGCCAAGCCAGGTGGGCATGTGCTGGTGTGGGATCACAACCCTCGCAACCCGTATTGGCCGATCATCATGCGCCGGGTGCCGCAGGATACCGGCGCCGAGCGGCTGATCCCGGAGCGGGAAGTGCTCGATGGCCTCGCGGCGGGGGGTGCCCGCCCCGTCATCGTTCGCCCGCTCGGGCTGATGCCCGATTTCACGCCACGGCCGCTGACCGGCGCCGTGGCCCGGCTCGAACACCTGGTGGAACGTGTGCCGGTCCTCAACCGGCTCTGTGCGCACAATGTCGTCCTTGCCATCAAGTCGGCCTGAGTCCGACCCGCGGCCACCGGCCCTCATGCCCGGCCCGGGCCTCCGCCAGCGGCGCCGGTGGTGGTCCACACGCATGCTGCTCGATGTGGCGCTGGCGCTGTGCCTCTTCATCGCGGCGTGCGTGTCCTACTTCTCGGAGATCGACGAGTCGCAGTTTCACCCGGACGAGAGCCGCTGGCTCAACCGGGCCCATTACATCGCCGACGTGCTGGACCCGTTTGGTCCGACGTGGAACGATCAGTATCTGACGCGCGGTCAGCCGCCGATCGGGTCCTACGTAATGGGGCTCGGCCTGCTCGCCCAGGGGCGCGACCTGGACACCAACCGCGCCTTCGATTTTCGCCGCAGTTTCGAGTTCAACCGCGCGAACGGGATGCTGCCGGAACGCGCGGATCTGGAGGCGGGTCGGCGCACCAATGCGTTCCTCGGCGCGCTGACCGTCCTCGTCGTCTATGTTGTCGGCCGGCGTCTCACCAACCCGGTCGGCGGCATCGCCGGCGCGGTGTTGCTCATCGCGCACCCGCTCGTGATTTGGCACAATAGCCTCGCCCTCGCCGACACTACATTGCTGCTCACGTTGGCGCTCTTGCTCTACGCCGCGTGCCGCCTGGCCGACCGCCCGAGTTGGGGATGGGCCGTCACACTGGGCGTCCTCGTTGGCATCGGCGGCGCCAACAAGCTGACGCCCCTAGCCCTCCTGGCTCCGCTGATCCTCATCGGGATCATCCTTCTCGGCCGCGATTGGTTCGCGCGACTCGGTGTCCGGCGCGCGACGGGGAGCGAGGTGGGTCGGTTACCTTCCCCCGGCCATCCTGGCTGGATGTTGCTCGCCACGCCGATCATCGCCGGCATCACCTTCGTCGCCGTCTATCCCTATCTCTGGCAACAACCGATCTGGCGCACCCTTCGTCTGATCGAGTTCCGGCGCCAGGAGAACGATGGCCAGGCCGTGCTCTTTCCACGTTTTCAGGTCGACGGACCGCTCGATGCGATGGACCGCACCTGGATTAAACTGGGTTCCCAGTGGAGTTCGACCGAACAACTCCTACTGTGGGCCAAGCTGGACCCAATTGCTGGGCCACTCTCGACGCTGGACCTCTGGCTGGCCCTGCTTGGATTGGTGGCGTTGGTTGCTTTCGCCATCCGTACCGGTATTCAAAGCCGTGCCACGCTGGTCCTCGCCCTCACCGTGACACAGACCGCAACTATTCTTTTGTCGATGCGCGCGGATTTCGAACGGTACTATCTGCCGATCGTGCTCGGGTCGACGATCTATGCCGGTTTCATCGTCGGGTTTGGCGCGAGCCGAGTCGCCGGCCTAGTCGGTCGCCTGCGACGGGTTCGCGCTCGCTCGTCATCCGCGCTGGCCGGTTCCCCCGGCTCGCCAGCCAGTCCATCCGCTCAACCACGCTGACGTCCGCGGAAATCGCGCCGTCCTCACGTCAAGGAGACGTGCCCATCGATGAACGTTGAGAACGTGCAACGACCACGGCGGAGAACTTGGCGACAGGCATGGCCATGCGCGCTGTTGCTGCTCGTTGCGCTTCTCGCGGGCAACTTCGGTGGGACCGGCGCCGTCCAGACGAGCGGCGCCACACCGTCACCCGCAGCCACACCCACCCTCGTAGCTACTCTCTTCGCGACGCCGCTGGCCACGCCGGCCGCCACTCCCCGTGCGGCCACCGGCGAGCCCTCCCAGCAAGGGCTCGTCCCTGGTGGCTCGCGCACCAATCGGCCTCGAACCACCGGGCGGGTCAGTGTGGACGGAGGCACGCTCATCGGACGTTCATCGCGACGGCCCGCCGTCACCGACCGCCTCGTCTACGACCCGTACCGGTTGCTAACCAGCGAGCAGCGACAAACCGTCGAGGACGACGCGGAGCGCCTGGTCAATGCCGGCGTTCCCATCCTGGTTTACGTCCGTATCTCCGAAGCGAACGATGCGGAGCGCCGGGAATTCGCGGAGCGGGTGCGTGCGGAGTGGCAGGTCGAGACGAGCCCGGGCGCCGACGACGGGATCGTGATCTTGGTC
>JACDBO010000199.1 GCA_013694885.1 Chloroflexia bacterium
CAGGTGGCGGTGACGCCGATCGTGTGGCACGTATTGTCCAGGTTGCGGTAGCTCAGGGTCCCGTTGCTGTTCACCCGCACGATTGTGGTGTCGTTCTCGACGTTTGCGGCCGGATCGCCATCAATCGTGTAGGCGAAGCTGCAGCCCTCGAAGCCGGCGACGGAGGTGCTAACCGTCACGACACCGTTGCAGTTGTCCGTGTCGGTCACGCTGATCTCGGGCGTGATCGCGGTGGTCGTCAGCCTCACCTCATCCGACTTCGTGCAACCGGTGCCATCCGTCACCGAGCCGGTGTAATCCGTGTTCTCGGTGACCGGCCCCACCTCGAAATCGTGGGACGTGACGTCGGTCGGGCCGAATTCCTGGCCGTCGCTCAACGAGTACGTGAACGGACCGACACCGCCGATCGCGCTGAGGCGCAGGGTCTTGAAGCCACCGCATGGCACCGGGCAGTTGTCCTGGACGCCGTCGACGCTCGTGTCGCAGTCGAGGGAGACGCCGCCGCGGCCCTGGATGCAGATCCGCTGGTGGCGGCACTTCGAGGAGATCTGCTTGTCGGGCGGGCAGGAGTCCTGGCCGGGGACCGTCCAGCTGACGGTCGAGCACTGGCCGGCGTCGCAGCGGCGGCGACCGTCGCCTTCGGCCGAGCCGAAGCAGACGAGGCCTGAGCCGCAGGGGTAGTTGTTGATAAAGCCGGTCATCACCTGCGTGGTCTTGCCGGGGATCGATCCTTGCAAGATGACGTCGAGCTGATTGGGGATGGGTCCTGCCGGGACCAGGTGGAGGGTGATACAACCGCGGTCGGAGGCCGCGTTGTTTTCGACGGTGAACTGCACCTCGGCGTTGAACGTACCGCCGGGGCAGTCGCACGGCTCATTGATGATCTGGCCCGCCCCGATGATGCGCACGTCGTTGGCGGTGCACTGGAAGGTGCTCAAGTCGTCGGCCAGGGCCGACAGGGCGCCGAAGCGCAGGCCACTGGTCCCGCCGTGGACCAGCGCGGCGGCGGCGGTGCCGAGCGCGGCGGCCTTCAGGAAGGTGCGGCGGCCCATGTCCGCGCGGTGGTGACGGTTGGGATGTGGGCCGTCATCGGATCGACGGCGACGTCATCGTCTTCGGGACAGAAATCTGAGGAACACATGATCTTCTCCCCTTCGGATGGTGGATCGGCTTGCCAGTGAGTGGTGTGACGCCGCCCCGAGGCGGGGCAAGCGTCGCGGTACAGTGGCCTCACTTTTGCGAATGAACGGCTTGACCGGGTCTCTCGACACGTTCGCGCGGTCGGTAACGCCGGACAGCCTCTGTGGGGGACCCGAATGGGGGGTAGTCGAGGGTTCGCAGAGCACCTAAGCTAGAGAATGTCCTCGACGGTCCTCATAGGGGCTGCCGGATGAGCGACGGGCGAGTGGGGTCTCATCGGTGGTACGGAAGTCCCCGCTCGGCTCGTCGGTTCTGGAGCAGAGTCATGGCGGGCCGTGGCTTTGTTCGCGCATGTGTTTTTCCCCCATTTCTTAATAAAATTGAGCGCGAAGGTCAGGTTGCCGCGCCGGCTTTCCGCCGGGTTAATATGCAGTGGGCAGGCGCATGTGATCGACGCCGAAGCCGCGAGCCTCACCGCCGATAGCGCGGCGTCCCGAAGTGGGTGCGCCGGTGGTTGAGCCTGCGACGCTCGCCCCGCCGCACCGCGGCGAGACGTGCTGAACAACGTCCTCGTTATCGTGTGTCCCAGTCTTCTGATTTGATGAACTGGACGGATTATCCACAAGTCCGGGGCATAAGTCAATAGTCCCGTGCATGTCTAGTACTTTAACGAAAAACCACCCCGCCATCTGTCCAATATAAGAAACCCATGCAGAGGGGCGCCATCGCCGCCAGAGTGCTTTGCCAGTGATTTCCTGTCCAAATTCATTGGCGCCCGTGGCCTTGACACATCGCGGCGCGGTCGGTATGGTCAACGCCGCTTATCGTGACGGATGTCACAATGCCACAGCGTGCGTCCTCCCGGTGTCTGGCTCTTACGATCTTTTGAGGATGCGACCGCTGATGCGAGACTACCGTGCACGTACCAGCCGGACGGGCACGCCCCGTTCGGCCTGATGACACCCACCCGGCGGGCATCGCCGGGATCCTCGGTACGACACGCGATCTCGACGCATGCGGGAGCAAACAATGAGCGGTATTTTTAACGGTTCTTCGAGGTCCAGCGACCACAACGCCAGGCAAACCCTCGGCAAGGTCGTGCTCGCCTACTCCGGCGGGCTCGACACCTCCTGCATCATCCCCTGGCTCAAGGAGCACTACGACTGCGAGGTGATCGCCGTCGCGGCCGACATCGGGCAGCCCGACGACCTCTCCGGGGTCGAGGCCAAAGCCATCGCCAGCGGCGCGGCCAGGGCGTATGTCCTCGATCTTAAAGATGAGTTCATCCGCGACTACGCCTTCCCGACGCTGCGGGCCGGCGCCATCTACGAGCGTAAGTACCTGCTCGGCACCTCGATCGCGCGGCCGCTGATCGCCAAGCACCAAGTCGCGATCGCCAGGCTGGAGAACGCTGACGCCCTCGCGCACGGCTGCACCGGCAAGGGCAACGATCAGGTCCGCTTCGAACTGACCTACCAGGCCCTGGCGCCAGAGCTGACGATCATCGCGCCGTGGCGGCAGTGGGAGATCCGCTCGCGGGAGGACGCCATCGCCTATGCCCAGGCCCACAACGTGCCGGTCGAGGCGACCAAGGCCAAGATCTACTCGCTCGACGGCAACCTCTGGCACCTCTCGCACGAGGGCGGGGTCATCGAGGACCCGTGGGCCGAGCCGCCGGCCGACGCCTACGAACTGACCGTGGCGCCGGAGCGGGCGCCGGACACCCCGGCCTACGTCACTATCTCGTTCGCGCGCGGTGTGCCGGTCGCGGTCGACGGCGCGGCGCTCGATCCGGTGGCGATGGTTCAGCACTTGAACGCGCTCGCCGGGGAGCACGGCGTCGGGCGGGTGACGCTGCTCGAGAACCGGCTGGTCGGGATGAAGAGCCGGGGCGTCTACGAGACCCCGGGCGGCACGATCCTGGCGACGGCCCACCGCGAGCTGGAGCACCTGACACTCGACAAGCAGACGATGCGGCTCAAGGACGAATTGGCCTTGACCTACGCCGATCTCGTGTACAATGGCCTCTGGTACGCTCCCCTCAAGGGAGCGCTCGACGCATTTGTCGAGAAGACGCAGGAGTCCGTCACCGGCGACGTTCGGCTCAAGTTGTTCAAAGGCGCCTGCGAGGCGGTCGGTATGAGTTCGCCGTACAGCCTCTACGACGAGGATCTGGCGACGTTCGGGGCCGACGATGTCTACCGGCAGGTGGACGCTGAAGGGTTCATCCGGCTCTTCGGTCTCGGCCAGAAGGTCGCCGCGCTGCGGGACCGGACGGTGCGCGAAGCACAGGAAGCAGAGGTCGCGCGGTGAAGCCGCTGACACGCATGGGAGCGCCACCAATCAGCCTCAGAGACTACCCCGGTGTGGAGCAGGAGCAGCTCTCCCGCTCTCCGCGCCGGCGGCCCGCGCGTCGCGTCCGTACGACGCGCTAACGGCCGCCCGTTAGCGCCAGCCGCAGTCCCAGGCAGCGACGACAGCTTCGACAATCGAACGCACACCGCTTGCTCCCCCGTGTGGACGGGGACCAGTACGAGGCCACCGCGCCAGAGCGACCCGGGGATGGTGGGAGCCCGGGAGCGGCGCAGCGCCTCCGAACGCGCCCCCGAGCGGCCGGCCGAAGAACGCCGACGGATACGCCGGCAAGTAGGCCCGGATGGGTGGCTCCCATGGCCCCAACAGCCGAGAGATGCGCGAGGTCACCGGATATCTCCGGCAGCTTCCCGCAAGAAGGGTGGTACCGCGGGAACAGACGCCTCTCGCCCCTTCGGTTCACACACGCGCCGCTGGCGCGGGAGTGACCGGCGTCCCGACGCCGCGACCCGAAGGGAGACCACCATGGCTGACGCCTCGTTCCAGACCAAAACGCAACCAGCGCCATCGTCACCGACCCTCCACGCCCTGCCCAGCGTGCCGCAACGGCACGACGGGTCGGCGCTGGAGCGCGCGGTCCTGCTCGGCGCGCAGGTGCCGGCGGCCCTGCCCGCCTTCTCGCTCAGCACCCGGCTCCGGGGGCGCCACGTCCTCGTCGATACCGACCTGACCGCCGACGAGACCGGCGAGCTGCTCGAAACCGCCGCCAGGATCAAGCGGCTCGCCAAACAGGGCCAGCTTCACAGCTACCTGGCCGGTAAAACGCTCGGGCTCCTCTTCCAGCATCCGAGCACGCGGACGCGCGTCTCCCTCGAAGCGGGGATGGCCCAACTCGGCGGGCAGGCGATTTTCCTGGGGATGAACGACCTCCAGCTCAAGCGGGGCGAGACCTTCGACGACACGGCCCAGATCCTGAGCCGCTACGTCGACGCCCTCGTCGCCCGCGTGGCCGACCATAACGACCTCGTCACCCTGGCCAGCGCCGCCTCGATCCCGGTGATGAACGGGCTCTCCGACAAGTGCCACCCGCTGCAGGCGCTGGCCGATCTGCTGACCCTGCGGGAGTGCTTCGGTTCGCTGGCCGGGCTAAAGCTGGCCTACCTCGGCGACGGCAACAACGTGGCCGCCTCGCTCCTGCTCTCCTGCGCGGCGATGGGCGTCAGCGTCACCGTCGCCGCGCCGGCCAAGCACCAACCGAACCCGGAGGTGGTCACCCACGCCGCCTGGCTCGGGGGCGCCGCGCAGGCGAACGTCACCGTGACCGACGACCCGCTGGCGGCGGTGCAGGACGCCGACGCGGTCTACACCGATGTCCACGCCAGCATGGGGCAGCAAGACGGCGCGGCGCGGGCGGTGGCGCTGGCCCCCTACAAGGTGACGGCGGAGATCATGGCGGCGGCCAAACCGAACGCGGTCTTCATGCACTGTCTGCCGTTGCACCGTGACGAGGAAGTGACGACCGAGGTGGCAGACGGCCCGCAATCGGTGATCTTCCAGCAGGCCGAGAACCGGCTGCACCTGCACAAGGCGCTGCTGCTGCACACGATGTGTTGACGGAGGGCCGAAGTGCTTCGCCTTGGAAGGGGCAGACCCATGTGTCTGCCCGGTTGCTGACCAATGCGAAACGAGGATGTCGCGATAGTCCGTAATAACGTTCCCGATCGGCGGCCGAGGTGGGCGAACACACGGGTCCGCCCCTTCCAAGGCGAAGCACTTCGGCAACGGCGAGAGGACAACCGTTGGC
>JACDBO010000217.1 GCA_013694885.1 Chloroflexia bacterium
TGGCGGCGCTATAGGCCGCCGCATTCTTGCCAGCGTAGATCGCGTTCTTTGACGCGACGAAGACCAGGTTGCCGCCGAGCCCCTGCTCCTTCAGCAGGCGAAAGGCCTCACGCGCGACCAGGAAGTAGCCTGTGGCAAGCACGTCCAGGTTGCGTTGCCATTCCGCCAGGGTCGTCTCCTCGACCGCGCTGGCGCTGGCGAGCCCGGCGTTGTTGACGACGACATCGACCCCTCCGTAGGCCAGGATCGCCGCGCGCACCGCCGCCGCGACCGCAGCCTCATCGGTGACATCGAGCGAGGCCGCGGTCGCGCGCTCCGCACCATACTGCTCGTTGATCTCCTCCGCCACGCGGCGGGCCCCCTCGTCGTTGATGTCGGCGACCACGACGTGCATCCCTTCGGCCGCGAACTGCCGGCAGATCGCGCTGCCGATGCCGCCCGCGCCGCCCGTGACGAAACCGACTTGGCGCGAGAACTCGGCCTCGGCGGGGAGCAGGCTCAGCTTGTAGAGTTCGAGCGGCCAGTACTCCACGGCATACGACTCGGTCTCGTCGAGCGACGTGAATCGTCCGAGCGCGGTCGCCCCGCGCATCACCGCGATCGCCCGGTGGTAGAGCGCACCGCTGACCTGCGCCAGGGCCAGCGACCGTCCGGTCGAGACCATGCCGACACCAGGGATCAGGATCACGCGGGGCGCGGCGTCGGCCACCTCGTCGCCGGGTCGTTGGTTGCGCGCGAAATAGTCGACGTAGTCATCCTTGAAGCGGGTGATTCCAGTTCGGAGCGCGTCGATCAGCGTCGCGACATCGCGGCGATCCGGGTCCCAGTCGACGAAGAGTGGAGTCCGCTTTGTGTGGACCAGGTGATCGGGGCAGGCGGCTCCGACCTGGGAGAGGCGCGAGGCGTCGTGGCTACCGACGAAGCGCAGGACATCCTCCGCGTCGTCCCAGGCGAGGAGTTGCCGCTGCTCGGCGCTCACCGCGCCGCGGATGACCGGCAGGATCCGCACAAGGATCTCGTGCCGCTCGTCCGCTGGGAGCGCAGCGTATCTCGGGCCACCGAAGACGGCTTCCGGGACAATTCGCGCCGCGATGAAGGTCTCCGCCTCGTTGATGATCGCCAGCGTGTTGGCGTAGCACTCCTCGGAGGTCGCGCCCCAGGTGACGAGGCCGTGCTTCTCCATCAGCACCAACTCGGCGCCCGGATTGTCCCTCACGCCGGTGGCGATGAGCTTGGCGAGGGTGAAGCCGGGTCGAACGTACGGCACCCAGACGCAGCGGTCGCCGAAGAGCTCGCGGGCGAGGGAACGTCCGTTGTCGGCGCAGCAGAGGGCGATGATCGCGTCCGGGTGGGTGTGGTCGATGTGGGGGAAGGGCAAGAAGGCGTGGAGGAGCGTCTCAATCGAGGGGCGGGGGCGGTTGCGGTCGATCAGGCAATGGTCGAGCCAGGCGACCATCTCATCATCGGGCATCTCGGCGCGCTCAATCAGCGGTTGAATGTCGTCGAGCCGCAGCCCAGTGAACTGGCTCGCGCCCATCGTCGCCAGGTCGGAGCCGCTCCCTTTGACCCACATTACGTCGGTGAGGTGCCCCCGGAAGTCAGTCGCGACCGTCTTGACCGACGTGTTGCCACCACCCCAGTTCGCCACACTCCGGTCGGCACCCAGCAAGTTGGAGCGGTAAACCAGCTCATCCAGTGCGTCGCGGCTCCGCATCGCCCGCTTCCGATCTTCCCGTGTCTCGGCCATGCCGCCGATCCTTTATCAGCGCGTATTATCACGCCGAGGTGCTGTTTGTGACCGTCCAGAAGCCACTCAGCGCTGCTTGCGGGCCAGACCGCGCTCTATCTTCTGCATCACCGTGCGCGCCGTGTCATCCTGCCGGAGCCGGATGGCGACGCAGAGGGCATCGATCAGACTGAGCTGCACGATTCGGGCGGGGACAGCGTCCTGGCGCCAACGGTTGCCGACCGCCGCGGTGAGCAGGGTGACCTCAGCGGCATGGGCGAGCGGCGAGTGGGGAAAGCTGGTGATCGCGATCGTCCGCGCCCCGGCCTCGCGGGCCGTCCCCAGCGCATCGAGCACGTCGCGCGTCTCACCCGAATGCGAAACGCAGAGCGCCACATCCCGCGCATCCAGCAGCGCGGCGTGGACGACCTGGAGATGCGAGTCGGTGCAGGCGCTCGCGGCGATGCCCACACGCAAGAAACGATAAGCGGCGTCTTCGACCACCGGCCCCGAGCCGCCGATCCCGTAGCACTCGACGCGCCGCGCATCGCACAGCACGGCGACCGCCTGGGCGATCTGCGCCATGTCGAGCACCGCCATCGTGTCCAGCAACGCCTGGATATCCATCCGCAGGACCTTGCGGACGATGGTGGTGATTGAGTCGCCTTCCTCGACGGCGGCGTAGGCCTCGCCGACCAGCGCCGTTCCGGCGGCCTGCGAGACAGCGAGTTCGCCGATGAGTTGCGCCTTGAAATCGGTGTAGCCGCGAAAGCCCAGCGCCTGGCAAAGTCGAAGTACCGTCGCCTCGCTGACGCCGCCACGCTCCCCCAACTCGACGATGGAGAGGCGGCGCACGGCCTCCGGTTGGTCGACGATGAAACGGGCGACCTTGCGTTCACTGAGGCGGAGCGCCGGCATCCGCGCGCGCAAGTGCATCAGCACCCCATCCGAGGCTTCCGGTGCCCTCGCGTCGTGACCTTTCACCTGCTCGGCGGTAGGAGTGCTCTCGATCACATCGGTCACGGACATTCCTCGACAACATCGTGCGAAGCAGCGGACGGACGAGCCCGCACCCTTCTTTAGTCACCGCGCCGGGCACGCTACCAACACCGCCGAACCCGCGACAAGCGCTCGGCCGTCACGGTAGCATGAAGACGCTGGGGTGTCAATTTTTGCCAGAACACATCGGATTTGTAACGTCTTGACAGCAAAATTGGGTCGTGCTACGGTGCGCGGACGGTTCGATTTCGAGTGGAGGAACGTTCGCCACCGCGAACAAGGAGGACGACGACGTGACAGCGCAGCTCCCAGGCAAACCTCGATCACCGCGACTCTCCCGCCGCACGGCGCTCCGGCTCGCGGGGGGTGCGGGCGCCGGTGCCCTGCTTGCCGCTCCCGCTGGTCACCTTGGCGCCCAAACCGCCGCCACCCCGGCTGGTACGCCCGCCGCCAGCCCGACGACGGCGCAGGCGGAGATCGTGATCCCGGAGACGGGCGCCAGTCTCCCGACGGAGGATGTCACCTTTCGGTGGGTCGACAGCAGCGAGGTGAGCCGCGGCTACCTCGACGCCTTCTTCCCGAAATACCAGGAGGCGCACCCGAACATCACGGTCGACTACCAGAGCCTTCCCCATCCAGACCTCAATCAGGTCATTCCTCTCGGCATTCAAGGAGGAAGCGCGCCCGATGTCTTCCGCATGCCACCCGGCACGCCGGGGGCGCAGGCGGTGCAAAGTGGCTGGGTGGCGCCGCTCGACGAGGTCATTCCGAACTTCGCCGAGTGGAAAGCGGCCTTCCCTCCTAGCTCGTTCCTCAGCGGCATCAACGTGTTCGGGGGCAAGACGTACTCGTTCCCTTTGTTGGCAAACAAGTACTACGCGACGTTGATGCTCTACAACACCGGGTACATGCGGGACGCCGGCTATGACCCGGCCGCCAAACCGCTGACCTGGGATGAGTTCCGAGACGCGGCGCGAAAAATCACCGAAGCCGGCCAGGGACAGTATTACGGCCTCATCATCGGCGGTGCCCAGATCGACCGCTGGCATGTCCATGTGAGCGGCCCGGCGCAGATGGCCGGCGCACCGGGTGATGTGCAGATCGACTGGCGGACCGGCGAGTACCAGTACACAAGCGACCCGTACATCGCGGCGATCGAGCTGTTGCTGGCGATGAACGCCGACGGCAGCATCTTCCCTGGATCGATCTCGCTCAACAACCCGCAGGCGCGCGCGATGATGCCGCAGGGTGTGGCCGGCATGATCCTGTCCGAAGGCGGCGTGATGCCCTCCTGGATCCGCGAGCAGCCGCAGTTCGAGTTCAACGTCGCCAGCCAGCCAATCCCGAACGATGGCGATGCCATGCCGATCGCCGCCTCCAACCTGGGTACCTTCTGGTGGCTTTACGCCGAGAGTCAATACAAGGAGATCGCTGGCGACATGTTCGCCTACCTCGGCACAGCGGAGGGCATGACGGCCGGGCAGATCGCCAGCGGCGGTGTGCTGCCGCTCGCCTACCCGGAGGCCAACGACGCCGCCAGTCTCGATCCGCGGGTTCGCCAGGCCTTCGCGCTCTACGAGGAGCAGATGCGGCTCGCGCCGGACCCGCGGGTGCGCAACCCGGATACGGAACAAGTCTTTCTAGAAATGAAGCCGGTTCAGCCGAATTTCGGCACGGTTGTCCAGGGCATCTTCGCCGGTCAGCTCGCGGACGCCGCTGCGGCTATGCAGGACCTCCAAGACCGCAGCGACGCCGAGCTCGAACGGGAGATCAAGGTTGCGCAGGATAACGGCGCGCAAGTCTCCCGCGACGACTGGGTCTTCCCCAACTGGGATCCGACGCGGGACTACACCGAGGAGGACTACTCCGCGCTCGGCAGCTGACGCCCACGGAGGAAGCTTGGCGCAAACCGTGGCGGCATCGATGGTCGCCCTCGACTCCGCAAGGATCCGCGACCTGCCGACCGGCGACGAGACGCACATGCTCCTTTCTCGCCGTCTATCGGATCGACCAACCGCCTACACTGCCACTTTCGTCCGCCCGGTTACGTTTCGCACCGCGTGATCGCCCTTCGGTGAGCGCTGGCTTGCGCCGCTCGGTCTCGGTGCCGCGACCATCACACTCGGCGAGATGGATGGCGACTCGTGCCCTGACGCATCGCGCTGGGACCAGTTTCTGGCCCCCTTGACACCTCTCGGAGTCGAATCCAGGTTCGGCGGGCTTGGTGCCGGTCCAAATTATGCGACTGGTTAATTGGCAACACCGCGACGGAAAGGCGGTGCGCGCTGTCCCGACGATGATGAGTGAACGAGGAGAATTGTGCGTGTTACTTTCTTGCGTTGAACACATGCTCGGCGGCCGGTCGCTGACTGAAAAGCTCGCGATTGTCCGCGCCGCCGGGTTCGACGGTATTGATGTCCGCTGGTCGACGCTCGCCGATCCGGCCGCTCGCGGTGTCCTGGCCGACTCCGATCTACCTATCGGCGCGCTCTATTCTCAGATGCGCGATCCTTGCCTGCTCGCCGCCCGTGCTGAAGAGCGGGCGCGGGCCGTCGAGGGCCTCGTCGAACGGGCGGAGGCGGCGGTGGCCATCGGAGCGCCGACGCTGATCGTGGTCCCCATCTTCGGCCCGGCCAAGCTGCGCGGCTTCGATCCCCTTTTCGACGTGGAGCAAATCGAGACCGCACTGCTGCTGGCGACGCTGACAGAACTCGCCGAGCGCGTCGCCAACCTGCCGGTGACGATCACGATCGAGCCGCTCAACCACGATCAGACCCACTTCCTGGTGGAACCTGCCAAAGCAGCGAAGCTTTGCGCCGCCATCGGTGCGCCGCTCATCGCCACGATGGTCGATACCTACCACTGCGAGCGCGAAGGGCAGGACATCATCGCCCAGATCGAGGCGACCGGCGACAAGCTCGACCTGGTCCACCTCTCCGACACCGACCGCAAACTGCCCGGCGAGGGCACGATCGACTTCGGCCCCGTCCTCGCTGCCTTGCGCGCCCGCAACTACGACGGCTGGATGGGCTTCGAGGGCCGGGTCGTCGACGACCCGGCCGACCTTGCCCGCTCCGTCGCGTACATTCGAGGACTGACGTAGGGCCGAGGTTCGAGCTTCGAGGGCCGAGCGATTGGCTGAGAATCTCGGCCCTCGGCCCTCAATCCGAAGGAGTGCACCATGACGATCTCGGTAGCGATGGTGGGTGCGGGGCGGATGGGCGCCAAACACGTCGCGGCGCTGGCCGCGATGGACGATGTTCACATCGTCGGGGTCGCCGATGTGCGTCCGGAAGCGGCAACGGCGCTCGCCGACGAGACGGGAGGCGAGGCGTTCGCCGACTACCGCGAGATGCTGGAGCGGCTCAAGCCCGATGTCGCCTACTTCTGCACGCCGCCCGCCGACCACGGCGAGCAACTCGTCTTCGCCGCCGGGCTCGGCATCAACATGTTTGTCGAGAAACCGCTGGCCTCCTCGATGGTCGATGCCAACGCCATCGTCGACGCCGTCGAGCGTGCCGGGGTGCTCTTTACCGTCGGCTACCAGTGGCGGTACAACCCGACCGCGGATGTTGCGCGCGAAACGCTGGGCGACCTGTCGGCGACGCTGCTCGCCGGCTGGTGGTACTGGACGATCCCGCCCATACCCTGGATCGCCGACCGCCGCTATGGCGGCGGCCAGGTCTTCGAGCAGGCGACCCATCAGATCGACCTGATGCGCTTTCTGGGCGGCGATATCCAGGAGGTCTACGCCGTCTACGCCCAGAATGCCCGCCCGGAGTCGGAGCTGCCGAACTGGGACGCCAACGCGGTCACCATGCGCTTCGCCAGCGGCGCCGCCGGCAGCCTGCACACCACCTACGCCCTCTTTCCCGGCATCCCCAACGGCAACGCGGTCGATATCATCGCCCGCGAGCTCCTGATCCGCGCCCAGTCCGCCCGCTGCACCGTGTTCCGCCGCGACCAGGAGCCGGTCGAGACCAAGGGGCCGGAGGGGTGGACCATCGACCAGCCGTACATGGAGGCCGTGCGGCGCAACGACCCGAACCTGATCCGCTCGCCGGCGCGCGACAGCGCCAAGAGTATTGCCGTCTCGCTGGCCGCCAACTACTCGGCGGTCACCGGGAAAATCGTGGATGTCGGTGCCTTCATGGCCAACCCGCCGACCGATGTCGCGATCATGCCGACCGGCTAACGCAGGGGAAAGGGGATAGGGCTAGAAGTAAGGAGAACCACTCACGAACTGCCTTCGACTCACCCCTAACCCCTAACCCCTTTCCCCTTTCAATTCGCGGAGGGCGACTATGCCGCCGAACGTCATCCTCATCTGCGTCGACCAGTGGCGGGGCGACTGTCTGTCTCTCAACGGCCACCCGGTTGTCCACACGCCCTACCTCGACCAACTGGCGCTGCAGGGCGCGCGTTTTCGCCGCGCCTACTCGGCGACGCCGACCTGCATCCCGGCCCGCGCCGCGCTATACACGGGGCTTTCCCAGCATACTCACGGCCGGGTCGGCTACCGGGACGGCGTGGCGTGGGACTACCCCACCACCATCGCCGGCGAGTTCACCCGTCATGGCTATCAGACGCAGGCCATCGGCAAACTCCACGTCTACCCCGAGCGGTCCCAGATCGGCTTCCAGAACGTCGTCCTGCACGACGGCTTTCTCCACTTCGCCCGCCGCCGCGACCGCGACTACGGTCTGGTCGATGATTATGTCCCGTGGTTGAGGGCGCAGACCGGGCGCGAGGCCGACTACTTCGACCACGGGGTCAACGTCAACGGCATCGTCGCTCGTCCGTGGGACAAGGACGAGCACTTGCACCCGACCACCTTCGTCGTCACCCAGGCGATCGACTTCCTGCGCCGCCGCGACCCGCGGAAGCCGTTCTTCCTTTATCTCGGGTTCCACCGGCCGCACCCGCCCTATGACCCGCCGGCCTGGGCGTTCGAGCAGTACGTCGATGAGCCGATGCCCGACCCCTTCGTCGGCGACTGGGTCGACCTCTTCGCTGACCGGGAGAACGGGCGGTTGCACAACAGCCACGTCGCGCGCTACGACCGGCGGCTGCTCCAGCGCGCGCGGGCAGGCTACTACGGCCACATGACCCACATCGACCACCAGCTCAATCGCTTCCTCGAGACGCTGTGGGACTTCCGCCAGCACGAAAACACCTGGGTCTGCTTCACCTCCGACCACGGGGAGATGCTTGGCGAGCACCACCTCTTTCGCAAAGGCTATCCCTACGAGGGGTCGGCTCGCGTGCCCATGATCCTCAAGGGGCCGGCCAATGGCGGCATCGCACCAGCGACCACCCGTGACGAGGTCGTCGAGCTGCGCGATGTCATGCCGACACTGCTCGATTGCGCCGGCCTGCCGATTCCCGAGTCAGTCGAAGGCAAGAGCTTCCTGCCTCTCGCCCGCGGGAACGAACGGGAATGGCGCCCATATCTCCACGGCGAGCACACCATCTTCGCTCAGTCGATGCAATGGCTGACCAACGGGCACGAGAAGTACATCTGGCTCAGCGGCACCGGCCACGAGCAACTCTTCGATCTCGACATCGACCCGCACGAGCTTCACGACTTGGCCAGTGACCCTGCGGCCACCGATCGCCTGGCGCATTGGCGGCACCTCCTGATCGCGGAGCTGGCTGGTCGAGAGGAGGGCTTCACCGATGGCAGCCGGCTCATCCCCGGACGCCCCGTCGACCCGTGTCTGGCGCATCTCCGCGAGCGCGAGAAACAGGGCGTCGTCCACGCCTGACAGCGGACCGCGTCGCCGAGGAGGAAATGAAAATGGGTCAGGTTCGCGTCGGATGCGCACAGATGACCTGGACGAACATGCCGAATACCGCCATTGGCGAATCTGAGATTCTCGCGGAGATCGCCCAGGCGGGGTATGACGGCACACCTCTGCCG
>JACDBO010000240.1 GCA_013694885.1 Chloroflexia bacterium
GTCCAGGCGGGCACGTTCGGCGACGAGCCAGGCGCGGGTCATGGCTGGGGCGGGCGAGCCGGTGACCTGGCGACGTTCGAGGAAGCGGCGGGGAGCGAGGAAGCGGCCGAGGGTCTCCATCTCGGGCTTGATTTCCCGGCCGATGGTCAGTACCGCCGCGGCATCGATCGCCTCCGGGGTGATGGCGCTCACTTCGAGTCCAGACTCCACCGCCCTGGCGATGACGATGCCGGCGATGGTCTGGGCAACCGACGGCGGCAGACTCTCCTCCGTCATCAAGAACGCCACGAGGTCGCCGCTGGTCGTGAAGGCGCGGCCAGCACGGTTGGCGAGGTAGGCCCGGTTGACCTCGAAGCCAGAGGCGAACAAACCCTGGGCGGCGTGCAGCCCTTCGGCGGCACGGGCGCCCACATCGTCGAGCAGGTCGAGGATCGCGTCGGCGTGCATGCCGAGCGGCGCGTAGGCGAGCGAGCGGAGTCGCGCGCTCAAGGAGGCAGCCGCGCGCTCCGCGTCCGCCAGGGAAGCCGTCAGGTGCTCGACGCCGCGCGGTATGGTCAGGTACGGCAAGGAGGGTTCGGGTTGGGTGACCCACTCCTCGCCCAGCCGGAGACTGGTGGGCTCCAGGCGCAGCCACTGGAGGAGTTCATTGAGGAAGCGGCGGACCGGCGCAACCGCCGCCGCGGCTGCTTCGGCGTAGGCGACGAGAACCTCCACATTCGCCACCGCGTCGAACGTATTCGCAATTGGTGCCTCGAAGCCGAGTGTGGTGGCCAAACGCTCCCGGTCAAACTCGATCACGCCACCCGCCAGCGCGCTGGCTCCGAGCGGCGAGCGATTGGCACCGTCGTGCGCGGTTCGCAGGCGCACGGCGGCGGTCGCTAGCGGCGCGAGCACGCCGCCCAGGTAATGGGCGAACGTCGTCGGTTGGGCTGGTCGACCGCCGATCTGTGCCGGCAGCAAGGTGATCGCGTGGTCCTCAGCGGTGGCGAGCAGCACACGCCGCAGCGCTTCGAGCTCCCGGAGGAGCGTGAGCGTGTGGGAACGGGCGGTGAGGCGGAGGACCGTCGCCGCCACCTCTTCCCGCGCGCCGGCGAGGGCGAGTACACCGGAGAGTTCCGCGGGCAGCACCGCCTCGACCCGCCGCTCGATGCCCTCAATGAGGACATCGATGGGGTCTCCGTCCGGCAATGCATCCCGCGCGGCATCGAGTCCGCGGGCGACCGCCGCGAAGGCCTCATCGTCGATCACACCCACGCCGCGGAGCTCCAGGACCCGCGCGGCGAGGACCAGCCAAGCTTGGCGGCTTGCCTGTTCTGAGAGCGGGAACGTTTCGGGATCACGGCTGGTCACGACGATTCCTTCTGGCGATTGTTCACCGTCGGTACCTCAGGATGCCGGTTGCACGGGCGCTGGCGGGCTGCGTACAGTGGCCCCAGGATCGCTGTTCGCCCGGGGCATCGCGGCCCGCGATCACGATTGACGTTCTCGCGACAGGAGCAGGCACACCGATGATTCCAAGGGACTTTTCCGGACGCGGCAAGGTCGCCGTCCTCAAGACCACTCCCGGCAGCGTCCTCAACGACGTGGGCGACCTGATGCGCCGCGCCGGCTACCAGGCAGCCCTGCCACCGGACAAGGATACCGTTCTCAAGATCAATATCTCGTGGCAGACGTGGTACCCGGCCTGTTCGACAACCCCCTGGCAACTGGAAGGGGTGATCCGGGCCTTGCAGGCGGACGGCTACCAGAACCTGATCGGCGCGCAGAACGGCACCGTCGTCGTCGATGCCTACGTCGGCGAGCGCAACAACAAGCACAAGTACGTGGTCGACAAGTACGGGGTCCGCAACGTCCATCTCTACGAACCCGAGTTCGCGTGGGTCCCCTATCAACCGAAGGAGCCGTTTCTGGTTCTCGACAAGATTTTCCCGGATGGCGTCCGCGTGCCGGAACTCTTCTTCAACACGAATATCATTCAGCTGCCGACGGTCAAGACCCATGTGTTCACGACGATCACCGGGGCGATGAAGAATGCGTTTGGCGGCTTGCTCAACAATCGCCGCCACTGGACGCACCCGGTCATCGACGAGACGCTGGTCGATCTCCTCCAGATTCAGCAGGACATCCACAGCGGGCTCTTCGCGGTGATGGACGGCACCTTCGCCGGCGACGGGGCCGGGCCGCGGGCGATGCGCGTCCACGAGAAGGACTTCCTGCTGGCGAGTGCCGACCAGGTGGCGATTGACGCGATCAGCGCCAAGATGCAGGGCTTCGATCCGATGGAGCTGCCGTTTATCCGGCTCGCGCACGAGAAGGGACTCGGCGTCGGCGACCCGAAGGAGATCGAGATCGTCGGCTATGACATCTCCGGCGAGGACTGGGGTTTCGTCAAGGAGGACACCTTCGCTTCCAAGGGTCAGCACTTGATCTACCACGGACCGCTGAAGCGGTTCGAGAAGCAACTCTTGCAGACGGCGCTGGTACCGTGGAGCTTCTTTGCTTCGAACCTCTATCACAACGTCTACTGGTACCCGGTGGTTGGGCGCAAGCGGGCGAAGGACGCGCTGCAGACGAAGTGGGGTCAGCTCTTTCAGCAGTACGGTGACGGCACGGTCGTCCTGCCTGGTCCCGCACCCGGCCCGACCGCCGTCGCCGCCGGCGGCGCGGCGGCGATGCTGATGGCGGCCATTATGGGCGTCCGGGCGCTGCGGCGCGACTGAACCGGCCCGCCGTCACGCACTGTGACTGCTCGTCACCGCACGGGCGCCCTGCTACGATTGTGCGGTTCCTGTGGGGGAAGGGTCGCAACCCTGGGCTGGGGTTGGGCCTCGCGTTGAGAGAGGGAGATGATCGGGATGTCAGGATCACGTCGGTTCTCCGCGTCCACCGCGCCACGAACGGTCGTGCTCGCGCTGCTGCTGCTCGTTCCGATGCTGGGAGCGGCGGCGAACGTCTCCGCGGCGGCCCAGAGCGACATCGTGGTGACGATGGTCACGGACACTGCGGGGTTGGGTGACCAGAACTTCAATGACCTCGCCTTCCGCGGCGGCACGCAGGCAGCCGAAGACTTCGGCGTGACCTTCGAGGTGCTGGAGAGCGAGACGGCGGCCGACTACGTCCGCAACCTGACGACGGCCGCCGAGCAGAGCACGTTGACCGTGGCCGTCGGTTTCCTGCTCGCGGACGCCCTCACCGACGTGGCGCCGCAGTACCCGGACAAGCAGTTTCTGTTCATCGATGGTGTCGTGGAGGTCGACAATGTCGCCTCCGTCACGTTCAAGGAACACCAGTCGTCCTTTTTGACCGGCGTCATCGCCGGCCTCTCGACCACGACTGGCACGGTCGGCTACCTAGGTGGTCAGCGTATCCCGCCGGTGATCCGGTATGAGGTTGGGTGGGTATCCGGCGTCAAGTCGGTGAACCCGAATGCCGAGGTGCTGATCATCTACGCCGACAACTTCAACGATCCGGCGCTCGGAAATGAGATCACCCTGACCATGTACAACCAGGGAGCGGACATCGTGCAGGCGGCGGCGGGTCGGACCGGCGTCGGCTCGTTCGACGCGGCGAAGGCACAGGGTCCGGGCAGCTATGTCGTCGCCGCCGACACCGACCAGAGTCAACTCGGCGCCGAGTACCAGCTGTGCGTCGCCCAGAAGGGGGTCGACACGGCCGTGTACCTGGTGAGCCAGCAGGTCGTCGAGGGCAACTTCCAGGCAGGCGTTCAGGATCTCGGGCTCGCCGAGGAAGGGGTCGGTCTGACCAACATCGCCGCGTCAGTGCCTCAGGAGACGGTGGCGGTGGCCGAGGCGTACCGGCAGGGAATTATCGACGGTCAGGTGCCGGTGCCGGCGACCGATGAGGAACTCGTCACCTACTTACAGAGTCCGATCACCCCGGACCAGCTCGGTCTGCAAGCGACGCCGATGGCGACGCCATCCGGCAGCCCGGTCGCGTCGCCGGCGGCGTAGGGTGGCCCTCACCCCCCAGCCCCCAGCCCCCTCCCGACCTCCCCCGACACGGGGGAGGAGCATACCCTGCGGGGGCGAGGGGGAGCCGACCACTCCCCGTTCGGACCCCTCTCCCGTGCGCGGGAGAGGGGTGGCGCGATAGCGCCGGGGTGAGGGCTTTCCTCACCGAAATGCCCATGACCACCACACCGCAACACGACCAGCCGAATGCCGTCGAGATGCGGGGGATCGTCAAGGCGTTCCCTGGTGTGGTCGCCAACGACGGCATCGAGCTGTCGGTGCGGGAGGGCGAGGTCCACGCGTTGCTCGGCGAGAACGGAGCCGGCAAGTCGACGTTGATGAACATCCTGTTCGGGTTGTACCACCCGGACGAGGGCGAGATCCTCATCAACGGTGCGCCGGTGCGGTTCGCTGGACCGCGGGCGGCGGTCGAGGCCGGGCTGGGGATGGTTCACCAGCACTTCATGCTGATCCCCCGCTTCACGGTGGCCGAGAACGTGATCCTCGGCCGTGAGGGCGACGGGGGACCGATGCTCGACCGCAAGGCCGCGTCCCGGCGCGTCGGCGAGATCGCCGACACGTATGGACTGGGTGTCGACCCCGATGCCAGGGTCGGAGACCTGCCGGTCGGCGTCCAGCAGCGGGTGGAGATCCTGCGCGCACTCTACCAGGGGAGCCGAATCCTGATCCTCGACGAGCCGACGGCGCTGCTGACCCCGCAGGAGATCGAGGACCTCTACGGCATCCTCCACCGGCTGCGCGAGGATGGCGACACGATCATCTTCATCACCCACAAGTTACGCGAGGTCGCGGCGATCAGCGATCGGGTCACGGTGATCCGGCATGGCCGCACCGTGGGCACGCGGCAGACGAGTGAGACGAGCGCCGCCGAGCTGGCCGAGCTGATGGTTGGGCGGGCGGTCACGTTGCAGGTCGAGCGCCCACCAGGGAAACCGGGTGAGCCGGTGCTGGCCGGACGTGATCTGCGAGTGACCGGCGTCCACGGCCAGCGCCGTCTCGACGGGGTCTCATTCGAGCTCCGCCGCGGCGAGATCCTCGGAGTCTGCGGGGTCGAG
>JACDBO010000246.1 GCA_013694885.1 Chloroflexia bacterium
TCGTGGTCGCGTTGGCGCTCAGCGCCGGTCCGGTCGCCGCGCAGGACGCGACGCCGGTCGGCGTTCCGGCCGGGCTCTCGCCGGTCGTCGACAACCCGCTCTTTCCATTGGCCTTGACGCCGATCAAGGTCTACATCGGCGAGGAGGAAGACCCGGAGACCGGAGAGACCATCGCGCTGCGGGTCGAGGAGATCGTCCGCCCGTTGCCGGCGGAGGTGGCGGGGATCGAGGTGACGGTCGTCGACGTCACGGAGTACGAGGACGGGGAACTCGTTGAAGTGACCGAGGACTACTACGCCCAGGACGAGGAGGGCGCCGTCTACTACATCGGCGAAGCGGTCGACAACTACGAGGACGGCGAGGTGGTCGACCACGAAGGCGAGTGGCTGGCGGGCGAGGGCGACAACCAGGCGGGGGTGTTCATGCCGGCCGACCCGCAAGAGGGCGACTCGTTCGAGCAGGAGCGCGCGCCCGGTATCGCCGAGGATCGCTCGACCGTGATCGCCGTCGACCAGGCGGTGAGCACCGACGCTGGCGAGTTCGAGGGCTGCATCCAGACCGAGGATTATGCCCCGCTCGATGACGTGACGGAGTACAAGTTCTACTGCCCCGAAGTGGGCCAGGTCCGCGAGGAGTTCGAAGGCGGCTTCCTCGATCTCGTCTGGTTCTCCGAACCGCGGGAAGGCTAGCTGGTCACGTTGAGCGGCGTGGCCTCGCGTTGGCGGGTGGCGGCGAGGGCGGCGAGGGCGAGCAGAAGGACGGAGGCGGCGAGGCCGGCTTCGAGACTGCCGGTGCGGTCGGCGAGGGCGCCGGTGACGACAGGGCCGACGATCTGGCCGAGGGCGAAGAGCGTCATCGCCGCCGCCAGACCGAGCGCCCACTGATGCGACGGCAGCGCCCGCCGCACGAGTGCCGTCATCGCTGCGCTGACGCTCAGGAACGACCCGCCGAAGAGGACCGCGGAGCAGAGCAGCGCGGCGGTGCCGATCGACAGCAGCGGGAGGGCGGCGCCGATGGTCAGGATGCCGAGCAGGACGGCGAACGCCACGCCGCCGCGGGCGCGGTCGAGGAGCGACGTCCAGACCCAGCCCGAGGCAGTGGCCGCCAGCGCGAGCACGGCCCAGAAGAGCGTGACCTGCGCCACGTCGCGCCCGAGGTCGCGCTGGTAGGCGACGATGAACGTCATGTAGGAGATGTAGCCGAGCCCATAGAGGGTGAAGGCGGCGATGGCCCAACCGAGCTGTCCCAGATGCGCTGGTTCTGATTGGGTGGGCACGACGGCCGGCTCGATGCTCCGGGACGCCCAGGCGGCGACGAAGGCGGACCCGGCCGCTAGCCCGCCCATGGTCAGCCACCCGAGCGGCCATTGCCCGGTGGAACCGAGGACGACGGGAGCCAGCAGCGCCGAGACGAGGATGCCCGGTCCCACCCCAGCGAAGTAGATGCCGAGGACCAGACCCGGCGCGGGGGCGATGGCCGCGAGGCGGGCGACGAGTGTGCCGCCGGCAATGAACAGGGTTGCCCCCGCCACACCGGCCACCGTCCGTAGCAGCAGCAAGGTGAGGTAGCTCTCCGTCAGCCCAGAAGCAAGCATCGACACTGCGACCAGCGCAAACGAGGCGGAAAAGACGCGCCGTTCGCCGAGCGCGGCGATGGCGAGCGTGGCGGTGAGCGACCCGACGAGGTAGCCCACGGCGTTCGCGGTGTTCATGCCGCCCGCCTGGGTGTAGGTCCAGTCGAGGTCGCCGCGCATCGCCGGCAGCAGCACGGAGTATCCGAACCGCGAGAGCCCGAGGGCCATCGCCGCCAGGCTGAGCGCGACGGCCGTCCGCGGGACGGGAGGACAGAGGGCAGAGGGCAGAGGAGAGTCGGGCGTCGGCTGCTGGGAGTCGGGAGGAACACTGCTCATGCGGGCTGACCTCTCAATCCCTATCCTCTAACCTCTGTCCTATGCGCGAAGCGCGAGCCACCAGTTCTGGCCGACGAGGTCGTGGCCGAAGCTGCGGTGGTGCTCCTCCTCGCCGAGGGTGAAACCGGCGCGCTCGTAGAGGCGGCGCGCATCGACCAGCACGTCGTTGGTCCAGAGCATCAACCGCGCGTAGCCGGCGCGGCGGGCGAAGCGGATGCACTCGTCGATGAGGCGGGCGCCGATACCCAGCCCACGGGCGCGCGGCTCGACCAACAGGAGCCGGAGTTGGGCCGTCCCGGCGTCCTTCTCCATACAGAAGACGCAACCGGCCGGCTCGCCGTCGACCTCGGCGATCCAGGCCCGCGCCCGCGCGGCGTCGTGCCCGGCGGCAAAGTCGGCCACGATGCGGGCGACGAGAGCCTCGAAGGACGCGTCCCAGCCGTACTCGTCGGCGTAGAGGGCGCCGTGACGCTGCACGACCCAGCCGTAGTCGCCGGGTTCCGGTGGACGGAGCAGGAAGCGCTCGGAGCGCGGTGCATCCGCGAGGAGTTCGCGGATCGCCCGCATCGCGCCGAGGAGCCGGCGCTGCTCCGCGTCGCCGAGTCGGCCAAGCAACGCCTGCGCCTCCTCGGCCGAGCGGGTGTCGAGCAGCGCGAACGCCGCCCGGCCCTGCGCGGTGAGGCGAATCGTCTGTCGGCGCCCGTCGTCCGCGGCCCGCTGGCGAGTGATGAGGCCGTCCGCCGCGAAGCGGGCGAGGATGCGGCTGAGGTAACCGGCATCGAGGGCGAGCGCGCGGCGCAGGTCGGTGAGCGCCAGGTCGTCGTGCTGGGCAAGCTCGAAGATAACCCGCGCCTCGGCGAGAGAGTAGGGGGTACGCAGCAAGCCCTCGCGCAGCACACCGATGACTTCGGTGTAGAAGCGATTGAACGCCCGGAAGGCCGCCACGCGTTCCGCTACTCCCGATCGCTCGATCATTATTGCCTCCGACAATGAAATACTTGACAATGTCCAGCATATCCCGGCCTGTCAAGTGCGACGATTCCACACCCTGCGTTCGGCGGAGCGGTTGCGCGCGTCGGTTAAGATAGGCGGCGCGCGACTGGCCGACGCCTGCACACGTCAGGCACAGGCGGTGTTTTGCCGCCAGGAAGCGAGGAATCATGGATCAGGAGCGATGGCTGGCGGTCGACCGCTATCTCACCGACTTGCTCATCCCCGCCGACCCCGCGCTGGATGCGGCGCTCGCCGCCAGCGCCGCGGCCGGCCTGCCGCCGATCAATGTCGCCCCGAACCAGGGGCGGCTGCTGGAGCTGCTAGCGCGCGTGCAGGGAGCGCGCTCGATTCTGGAGATCGGCACCCTGGGTGGCTACAGCACGATCTGGCTAGCGCGGGCGCTGCCCCCCGATGGCCGTCTGGTCACGCTTGAGTCGGAACCGAAGCACGCCGAGGTCGCTCGCGCCAACATCGACCGGGCCGGACTGGCCGACATGGTCGAGGTGCGCGTCGGGCCGGCGTTGGAGACCTTGCCGCGGCTCGCCGCCGACGGTGTCGGTCCGTTCGATCTGACCTTCATCGACGCCGACAAACCAAGCACCCCCGACTATTTCAGATGGGCGCTGGAGCTTTCCCGGCCCGGCAGTCTGATCATCGTCGACAACGTGGTGCGCGGTGGAGCGGTGATCGACGACGGCAGCGACGACGCCGGCATCCAGGGCGTGCGGCGCTTCAACGAGTTGCTCGCCGCCGAGCCGCGCGTCCGCGCCACGGCCATCCAGACCGTGGGCAGCAAGGGCTACGACGGCGTCGCGATCGCGCTGGTGACGGACGAAGGGGGATAGGGACGAGGGGAAGGGGATAGAGGATAGAGGACAGAGGGCAGGAGATTGGAGGGTGGGTATCGTGTTCCTAATCCCTATCCCCTATCCCCTTCGTGCGCTGCGCGGCTGGTGTCCCCTTCGGTGACGAGGAGGAGGACGCGGCTGGCCGGCGTCAAACCGAGGTGGGCGCGGTGGTGAGCGGCGTCGGGGGCGGTGCGGAGGGCGAGGAGACCGGCGAGGCCGGCGGCGCCCGTCTCACCGGCCTCGATCCCGAACTCGGTGAGCAGGCGCACCGCCGTCAACGCCGCCGCGTCGGGGATGGCGACGGCGAGGTCCAGACC
>JACDBO010000288.1 GCA_013694885.1 Chloroflexia bacterium
ATCTGCGCGAGGGCGCGCTGACCGACGGCGACGCCGCCGAGCAGCGCCGGGCCCGCGACCTGATCGCCACCGCGACGACCTTCACCGCCCGCTCGATCGCCGGCGCCTACCGCCGCTGGTTCCCGGCCGGAGCGAGCGTGGACGAAGTCCTCGTCAACGGCGGCGGCGCCCGCAATCCGACGCTGATGGCGATGCTCGCCGCGCAACTCGCGCCGGCGCCGGTGCGCCCAACCGACGCGCTCGGCATCGACGGCGACGCCAAAGAGGCGATGACCTTCGCCCTGCTGGCCCACGACACCCTCGCCGGTCTCCCGACCAACATCCCCGCCGCCACCGGCGCGAAGCGCGCCATCCCCCTCGGCAAGATCGCCCGGCCGTAGTCCAGGCCGCGGCATGTATCCGTACCCAACGGCCTGACGTCGAACATCGGCTACGCCGCCGCCGGGCGACAGACGAGCAAGACCAGCAGCACCACCACGCGCTTCGCCTGGGACCCCACCGCGTTGGGCACGGTGCTGACCGCCGGCCCCGACGAATACCTGTGGGGAAGGGGCTGATCGGGCGGCGGACCACCACGGGGGCGGCAACGTATGCCCACGCCGATGGGCTGGGCAGCGTGCGGCTGCTGACCGACGCTACAGGCAGTGTGGTCGGCTCCCAGCAGTACGATGCCTTCGGGAGTACCCGAGCCCAGAGCGGCGTCCAGCTGCCCTTCACCTACACCGGGGATCCGGTCGATGCCGAGAGCGGGCTGGTCTCCCTGCGGGCACGGTACATGGGCACACCGGTCCGGCGTTTACGTCGCTTGCCAATCGTGTGTACGAACACTACGATTGGGGCCCACGATGATCCAGCGTGGCGGACGAGGCGGACGCTGCGTCCGGTGTGTCGGTGTGCCGTCGCCTGAGCGGAGATCTTGCGTGCGTATCACACCCTCGACGGCACGAACAAGGGAAAGCTCGGTCCCTTGGGCCGACAGCGCCGTGATCGCGGTGCGGGGGCTGCGCAAGGTGTACGAGGTACCGGAGCGGGAGGGTGGGGTACGGGCGGCGGCCGGCAGCCTGTTCCGGCGACGGACGCGGGAGGTGGTGGCCGTCTCGGGAATCGACTTCGCCATCCAGCCCGGAGAGGTCGTCGGGTTTCTCGGGCCGAATGGGGCCGGCAAAACGACGACGCTCAAGATGCTCTCCGGACTGCTCTACCCCACCAGCGGCGAGGCGAGTGTGCTCGGCTTCACCCCCTGGCGGCGCGACCGCGCCTACCTCGGCCGCATGACCCTGATCATGGGGCAGCGCAACCAGCTCACCTGGGACATCCCCGTCATCGACTCCTACGAGCTCAACCGCGCTATCTTCCGCATCCCGTGGCCGGAGTACCGCCGCCGCCGCGACGAGCTGATCGACCTGCTCGAGATCGGCGAGCTGGTCCGCAAACCGGTTCGCAACCTCTCGCTCGGCGAGCGGATGAAGTGCGAGATCGCCGGCTCGCTGCTCCACCAGCCGACGGTCCTCTTCCTCGACGAGCCGACGATCGGCCTCGATGTCGGGATGCAGCGCCGCATCCGCGCCTTCATCGCCGACTACAACGAGCGCTACGACGCGACGATCCTGCTCACCAGCCACTACATGGCCGATGTGGAAGCGCTCTGCCGCCGCGTCATCGTCATCCACCACGGCAGCCTGCTCTACGACGGCGACTTGCCGGGTCTCGTCCGCCGCTTCTCGCCGCACAAGACGATCACCGTCGAGTTCGAGGAGGGTTTTTCCCAGGCGCCCGGCGAGCGGCTCGCCGCCCTCATCGCACCGGCCGGCGAGGTGGTCGAACAGTCGGCGATCGGCGCCACGCTGCGGGTGCCGAAGGCGGAGACGGCCCGCGTCACCGGTCGCCTCCTGGCCGAGTTGCCGATCGCTGACCTGACGGTCGAAGACCCGCCGATCGAGGAGGTGATCGAGCGAGTGTTCTCTTCGGGTTCGAGTGAGGCACCCGGCCAGGACCAGGTGGCGGCGGAGATCACGCGTGAGGCGGAGCGGCGCTGATGGCGACTCTTCCCGTCGCCGAACAGCCGGTCGCCGAGTTCGAGCGGCTCTCGCTCTCCGCCCTGCTCGAGTTCTACGGAGCTAAGTTTCGCACCGAGCTGGCGCTGCAATTCGCCTACCGGGGCGCGCTGGCGATCTGGCTGCTCAGCCTCGTCTCGCAGCCGTTGATCTCGCTCGTCGTCTGGACGACGGTCGCGGAGACGAACGGCGGCAGCGCGGGTGGGTTCACCGCGGGCGAGTACGCCGCCTACTTCGTGATCCTGATGGTGGTCAACCAGCTCACGTTTAGCTGGCACATGTGGGAATTCGAGTGGCGGGTGCGGACGGGCTTCTTCTCGCCGGTCCTGCTGCGACCGCTGCACCCCGTCCACAACGACATCATCGAGAACCTCACCTTCAAGGCGCTGACACTCGTCGCGCTGCTGCCGATTGCGGTCACCCTCGGGTTCGCCTTCGACGCCCGGTTCGCACCGTCACTCGCCGATGTAGTCGCGTTCGGACCAGCGCTTGTGCTGGCAATGGCCCTGCGGTTTCTGGTCGAGTGGACCGTGGCCCTCGCCGCCTTCTGGATGACGCGGACGATGGCGGTCAACCAAGTCTTCGGCGTGCTCTCGTTCTTTCTCTCCGGGCTGATCGCGCCGCTGGCGCTCTTCCCGGCACCGGTCCAGGTTGCCGCCGCGATCCTGCCGTTTCGCTGGTCGGTCGCCTTCCCGGTCGAGCTGGCGCAGGGGCAGCTCTCCGGGGTGGAGATCCTGCTCGGGCTGCTGGCCCAGGTGATCTGGATCGTGCTCGCGGTGGTGCTGCTCCGGCTCGTTTGGCGGCATGGCGTCCGCCGCTATTCCGCCGTCGGCGCGTAAGTTGGACAGGGCGAGCGCTGGTGGAGACCGGCCGACGAGATCGGCGATTCGGTAGAATCCTGTTTTTGAAAGGGACTGGTCCCCGATGCACGCGCTGATGGTCATTCGGACCTATCTCAAGCTCGGCGTCCTGAACGTGGTACAGTACCGCGCAAACTTCCTGTTCGATCTGCTCAGCGTCGGTGTCTACCTCACCACCTCCCTGCTCAGCCTGGCCGTCATCTTCGGCCAGACACAGACGCTGCGAGGCTGGACGCGTGACCAGCTGATCGCCCTGGTCGGTATCCAGATCCTGGTCGGTGGGCTCAACGGGCTCGTCATCCGGCCGAGCATGCAGCAGCTGATGGAGAACATCCGGCTCGGCACGCTCGATTTCATGCTCACCAAGCCAGCCGATTCGCAACTGCTGGCCAGCGTCCAGCAGGTCAATATCGGTTCCATCGCCGAGGTGGTCGTCGGTCTCGCCGTGATCCTCACCGCGCTCGCCCGCCTCGGTACCGAGGTCGGCGCGGATGGGGCGCTGCTCTTCCTCGTCATGCTGGTCGCCGGGGCGACGATCGTCTACTGCTTCCTGCTGGCGCTCTCGACGTGCGCGTTCTGGTTCGTCCGCATCCAGAACATCCTGGTCATCTTTCAGGCCACCTTCAACGAGGCCGGGCGGTGGCCGATCACGATCTACCCCGGCTGGCTGCGGGCGACGCTGACCTTCCTGATCCCGGTCGCCTTCGCGGTGACCGTCCCCGCCGAGAGCCTCACCGGCCGCCTGACCACGCTGACCACGCTCGCCACGCTGGCCCTCGCCCTCGGCTTCGTCGCCGCCTCCCGTTGGTTCTGGCGCGTCGGCCTTCGCCACTACACCGGGGCGTCGGCGTAGGGCCCGCGGCGGGAGAAGCAGGCGGCCAGGCCGAACAGGATGCCGCCGACCAGGAACCACGGCTCGATCACGTAGGACCAGGGATGGAACTCGTCGGACGCCCCGCTCAGCAAGCTCCAGAGCATCGACGCTACGCCGAGGGCGCCGCGGAGAAGTAACAGTACGCTTCCGCTCCACGCGGCAGGGCGCACGAGTCTGGCAAAGCGGGTGGGAAGTGCCCGCCCCCACGGCTGGACCAGGGCGAGCACCACCCCGGCGCCGACGAGGCAGAGGAGTCCGACGACGAGGTCGTAGACGAGCCACCACGTCCGGTCAAACGCGCGCTCGAAGACCTCCGCGTCGCCGGGAAAGGCCCACGAGACGCCGAGGGCCCACCAGAAGTGTGGCGCGGCGAAGATCAGCGCCCATGCAGCCGCCGCATAAGCGGCCCACGCTACCCACCGGGTCCCGCCGTTCAATGTCGCGCCCCTCCTGTCGCGTACCTTGCCTTTACGATTCGCGGCGGCAGCACCAAGCGGCCAGGCCGAACAAGATGCCGCCAACGAGCCACCACGGGTCCCAGAGCCAGAAGTGCCAGCGGGCGGCGGTGGCCCCCAACACGTCGGGGGTGGCGACGGCCCCGGTCAGCATGAGGCCGTGTTGGACCAGCAGGGCGGCGCCGTAGAGGGTGAGGAACCCGCCGGCGGCCCAGGCGAGGCGGCGCGGCCAGCGACGGAACCGGCGGCCCCACGGCTGGACCAGCGCCAACGCGAGCAGGCCGCCGAGCACCTTGAGGACACCCGTCGCAAAGACGACGAATGGGTCGTCGATCAGCGGAATCGCGTCCGGGTCGCGGGCGATGGTCTGCATCCCGACTGTGCCGCCGACCGCCCAATAGAAGCTGGGCACCGCGAACACGAACGCCCAGGCGCACGCCGTGTAGGCGGACCACACCGCCCGTCCCGTCCGTAGATCACTGGAACCAACTCCAGGCGTGATGCTGAAGGGCACGCTCGCTCCTGAAAACGTCCGTCCGGGATCGGGACTCCGGGCACGGCGGCACCCGGTGGAGATTGACTGTGGCAAGAATACATGTACTCTTATGGATGTCCGTACGAACCCAAAATGCGGTCCATGTTGGACCACGGGGCGACGAATCTTACAGGAAGTTCCTTCATGAAGCGTGCGTTGTTTGCGGCGGAAGTCGCGTTGTCGTTCACCCTCGGCACCGTGGGAGTGATCGGCGCGGAGCCGAGCAACTTCCCCACCAACCCGGAAGCCTGCGTGGGAACCAGTTCAACCACGGCCAACGTGGCCTTCCAGGAAGTGGACCCCGATAAGCTCCGCAGCGATCAAGCCCGTGCCGACGACGGCCAGCCGGGCCGCGCCGACTCCGTCGCCGTGATCCCCCAGTGTGTGGCCAGCGAGAACGACCGCGGCGTGATCGATTAGCCCGCCATCGCCCCGATCGGCGTAACGACGGCCCCGAGCTTTGGCTCGGGGTCGTCCGCTAATTACGAAGGACTCAGGAGTGAACCGGCTACCCCTCTCCCGCGCACGGGGTAGGGGGTGTGGGCCGCTCACACCACGTCGCGGCGGCGCAGGACGACGGCGGCGATCAGGGCGAAGCCGGCGAGGTAGGCGGCGAGCACGAGGAACGCTTGCAGCGGATCGACCCACGGACCGGAGAAGGAGCCGGGGCCGTTGTTCACGCCCTCCTCGATCACGGCGCCGAGCGGGCGGACCAGCGAGTAGGTGTTGGCCCGCAGGAAGCCTTGCACCATCGGTTCCAGAGCGTCGATCTGGGTCGCGAAGGCGCTGACCAACCCTTCGAGCACGAGTGTGTAGAGCACGCCGATCCCGATCGCCAGCGCCGTCCCCCGCGTCAGTACCGCCAGCAGTACCCCGAGCAGTGTCCAGAC
>JACDBO010000318.1 GCA_013694885.1 Chloroflexia bacterium
GGTGTCGGCATCACCGGCTCAGTCGTGATCGTGCCGCCAACGGCGTCCCAGGCGCGCAAGCCGCCGTCGAGCATCGCCCCGTTCCGGAGACCCAGGTAGTCGAGGAGCCAGACGCCGCGCGCGGCCATCGCGCCACTGAACTCCTCATAGAAAACGACCCGGTGCTCCGGGCTGATCCCGGCGTCGCAGAGAATGACCCGCGCTCGCTCGTTGAACGTGTGAATCGACTCCGGTCGGGATTCGTTCAACTGAAGGGCATTGAGGTCGAGGTCGATCGCCCCGGCAATGTGCCCGAGACTATAGGCGCCGGCCGGCCGGACATCGACCACGGCCACCTCGCCATCCTCGATGTGATCGAAGAGCCAGTCGACGGTGACGATCCCGCTGAATGGACGGTTGTTGCCGCAGGACTGATGCTCGGACATGGACCCTCTCCCAATACGCTGAACCTCAAGACTCGCGGGCGACGGGGTCGCGCCGAGGCCCGCGCGCAATTGGACGAGGAGGGTAGCGCATCAGCCGGGGCGACGGTAGACCGCGCGGAAGAGGCGTGGTCCGCGGTGGCCGCGCGAACGATCGTCGTGGAACGACCGAGAAACCAGCCCCTGCGCGAGAAACCCATCGAGTTCGCGACGGCTGAGTGGCCAGGGACGGTCGCGCGGCGGTTCGTCGTCGTCGCGCCCGTGGGCAATCGCGACGACCTCACCGCCAGGGGCGACGCACGCGGCGATCGCGGCGATGACGGCGTCGTGCCGCGCTGGCGGCAGCGACTGGATCGTGCGGTTCTCGACGACGACGTCGAAGGCATGTCGCCAGGACCACGGAATGGCAAAGAGATTCGCGACGCGATAGTCGACCGGGGAGTCGGGGAAGCGGCGGCGGCACCAGGCGATGGCGCTCGGCGCGGCGTCGAACGCGACGACCGGCCAGCCTCGGCGTGCGAGCTCCTCGGCGTCGTCGCCCAGGCCGCTGGCGATGACCAGCGCGCTGGTTGGAATCCGTGGCGCCTCATCGCCGCTCAGCCACCGGGTGAGCAGCGGATGCGGCTTCAGATTGGACCATGGGATCGCGTCGATATCCTCGCCCGCCTCCGCATAGTATCGCTCGAAGAAGCGGGCATCCTCGTCTGCCTCGTCGCTATGCTCGTGCGCCATCTGTTCCTTCACCCCTGCCAACTCGGCCCATTGATGCCAATCTGGTTCGCCACGAGCGACCCCCGGCATGCGTGCGGGCACCGCGGCGGCGGGAGTGCGGCATGGTACACTCCCACGGTCTACCACGCTCCGCGTCGCTTCACCCGTTGGTCGCGGCCATCAGGCCGGTTGGGCACGAGTATCAGGCGCCACCAGCGGTCCGAGATTGCCGGCGGTTGGGTGAGCGTGTCGTCGGGGGACATGGCTCGATTCGTTTTTGCGCTGATATTGACGGCGACGATCCTCACGCAAGCCACGATCTTGCCGGGGGTCAACCCGTTGAACGTCCTGCCCAATCTTGTCCTGGTGATGCTCTTCATCTGGAGTTCGCTGCGGGGTGCGCGAGAGGGACTCTTCTGGGCGTTTGGCGCGGGATTGGTGCTCGACACGCTCAGTCTTGATCCGCTCGGGTCCAACGGTTTGGCGTTGATCGTGGTGGTCGTGTTGGCGGTTCCGGCGCGACGGCGCGTCTTTCACTCCGGCGTCGTGATCCCGACGCTGCTCGTGATGGTGGCGACCGTGGCGCATGCGCTCACGTTGGACGTGATTCGGGGCGTCGTGCCCGGCTACCAGCTCATTTTTCAGGTACTGCTGCACGCGCTGCTGGTTCCGCCAATCTACCTGTTCGTTGGCGCGATGGACCGGTGGGTGGTCCAGGATGCGGGAAGGTAACGATTCATGGCTCGACGCAAGCGCATCCCCTACGACCCACCCCATAAACGCCGCCGCCGGCGGTCCGGTTCCACCTTCATGCGGGCCGATCAGGTCTTTCTATCGCGGCGCATGTTGGTCGTCAAAGGCTTTGCGGTCGCGGCCTTCGGCATGCTCGCCGCCAAACTCGGTCAAATGCAGATCGCCCAGGGCGAGGTCTTCCGTGCCCAGGCCGAGGACAACGTGCGCCACCCGGAGACGATCCCGGCGTCCCGCGGTCTGATCCTCGACCGCCAGGGGCGGCCCGTCGCCGAGAACCGGCGCGCGTGGGAGTTGCGGATCATTCCCCGCGACCTTCCGAAAGAGGATGACCCGGCGCGACGCCGCGTGTTCGATGCGCTGACCTCGGCCCTGCAGCTCCCCGAGGTGCTGGTCATCAACTTCAATGGCGTGCCAGAAGGCTCGCGGGAGACAGTGCTCGGGCGCGTGGCCTCGATGCTTGGGCAAGACGAACAGCAGGCCGCGGCATCGATCTCCACATGGATCCAGCAGGAGGAGATCAACCTGCTGGTCAAGGTCACGACACTGACGACGGACGATGCGGCGCGGTTCCGGGCCGCGCGGGCCGAGCTTCCGGGCGTCTTGGTTATCAACACACTCGACTATCTGGTCTCCAATACGTACAGCAGCCGCATCCCGATCGTGATCGCGCGGGATGTCCCGCGCGATGTCGCCCTCAAACTCGAAGCAAACAGGTTCTATCTGCCGGGCGTGGAGTTGGATGACCAGGCGTTGGTGCGAACCTATCCCGGTGGCGACGTGATGTCTCACCTGCTCGGCTACGTTGGCGAAGTCAACGACAACGAGCTGGCCGATCCGCGGCATAAGACACTGGGTGGCTATCCTATCTACGAGATCAACGATTTCATTGGCAAGAACGGCATCGAGCAGGTCTTCGAGGAGCAACTTCGCGGCCGCAAAGGGCGCCGCACCGTTGAGGTCGATGCCAAAGGCGTCGAAATTCGGGTGCTGCCTGGCGCACAGGAGCCGGTATCGGGCCAAAACATCAAGCTGACGATCGACCTCGAACTCCAGCGGTCGGTCGGCAAGGCGCTCCAGGAAGGCATCGACGCCGCGGCCAAGGGCAAGCGCGAGGTCAACGCCGAACGGAAGCGTGCGGGCAAGGCCCCGTGGACCGTGCCCAACGCCGGTGTCGCGGTCGCCTATGACCCGCGCAACGGCGAGGTGCTGGCGATGGTCAGCCACCCGTATTACGACAATCAGCTCTTCGTCGAAGGTATCTCGCAGCGCAAGTGGGACGAATATAACGACCCGGCCAAGGGCAAGGCGTTCGTCAACCGCGCCGTCGGCGAGTTGTACCCACCGGGGTCGACCTTCAAACTCTTCCTCGCTGCCTCGGCCCTCGACCGTGGCACGCTGAAGGTGGACCAGACCTACACCTGCAAGGGCGCGATGTTCGTGCCCTACACCTGGGCGGAAAACAAGGGTGATGTCTACGCCTGCTGGGTCGCCTGGCAGGAAGGGACCACGCACGAGGTCGTCGATGTGTACTCCGCCCTCGAACGGTCGTGCGACATCTTCTTCTACAACGTCGGAACACCCTACCAAAAAGAAGATGAGGCGTTCGACCCGGTCCACTACTACGACTACAACATGAAAGCGAAAAAGATCGTCAGCGAGGAGCAGCGCGTCTTTCGGGGTCTCGGCATCGACAAGATGCACGACGACATGACGAAGAAGTTCTGGTTTGGCGCGGCCACCGGTATCGACCTCCCATGGGAGGCGTCCGGACTCTTCCCCAGCCCGACCTGGAAGATGGAGACCATCGGCGACGGGTGGTCGGCGGGCGACACGATCATCACCTCCATCGGTCAAGGCGAGGTCCAGACCACCCCGCTCCAGATGGCGATGAACACCGCGGCCCTCGGCAACGGCGGCTTGCTCTACAAGCCACGACTCGTCCACGAGTTCGTCGGTGCCGACGGCAAGGCGACCGCCACCAAACCGGAGAAACTTCGCGATCTCGATATCGACGGGTCATTCGTCGAGATCGTCCGCGAAGGGATGCGCCGCGTTGTCCATGAAGAGACCGGGACCGCGTTTCGCAACCGCGACAAGTCGTCTAAATGGGCGCTGACGAACCCGAAGGGCGAGAAGGAAATCCGCATCGCCGGCAAGACGGGAACCGCCGAGATCGGCGTCGAAGACGAAGACACGGGCTCGAAAGACACGCATGCCTGGTTTACCTGCTTTGCGCCGCTCGACAAACCGGAGATTGCCGTTTCGGTGATCATCGAGAACGGCGGCGAAGGTTCGACCTACGCGGTGCCTGTCGCCGACAAGGTGCTCCGCGCCTACTTTGAGCTCACCGGCGCCCGCAAGCGTGGCAAGGTGCTGAGCAAGACAAAGCTGTAGCACGTCCCGGCGCTCTCCAAAACGCGCGGGTCGCTACGACCGTGCCAGACTGCGCGTGGCGCTCGCCAGCGCATCGGCCGCCGCCCAGTAGGCATCCTCGGGATCGCCGTAGTGGATGTGGTCGGCGCTGGCCGCCTGGATACCCCCAGGTGCGGCAGCGCCCCGCGTCGTCACTTCCGCGATGGACCAACTGTAGACGGGCGCGGCACGCTCACCGGCCGGCAGGAGCTTGCTGACGGTGATGTTGTAGCGCCGGCCGCCGCTGGGCGTGCGGAGTGTGACCGCGACGAGCGCGGCGCTCTGACCGAGGAGCCTCACCGGCTCCAGCGCGATCTCGGTCATCTGGACGGCGATACGGTCAAAACAATCGACCAAGGTTGTCCTCTCCTGGCCCGCGCCGAGGCGGCACTCTATGAACCATTGTAGCGGCAGGTGCGAGCGCCCCATGGATGCGGATACGGTAGACTCGGCTGCGAGCGTCGGCGGCGATGCTCACCGTTCCACCCGTCGCCCATCCCCGGTCCCAACGACCGCGGCAGCTCAGGGAAGCGTATCGTGCAGGTCACCTTTCTCGGCCACGCCGGCATGTTTATCGAGACGCGGCAGGGCACCATCCTCTGCGATCCGTTCTTCAACCCCGCCTATTTCGCCTCCTGGTTTCCCTTCCCGGCCAACGACCAGCTCAACGTCGAGCCGTTCGTGAACCCCGACTTCCTGTATCTCTCGCACACCCACCTCGACCACTTCGATACCGCGTTCCTGCGGGACCGGGTAGCCAAAAACACGAAGGTGCTCCTGCCCGACCACCCGCTCGGGTTGGTCGAGCGCAAGCTGCGTGACATCGGCTTCACCGACTTCATCCCGACGAAGAACGCGCGCCCGACCGAGGTCGACGGTCTGCGCATCATGATTACGGCGCTGAACTCCCCGGCCGACGGACCGCTCGGCGACTCCGGACTCTGTGTCGACGACGGCGAGGTGCGTCTCTTCAACCAGAACGACTCCCGCCCGGTCGAATTCGAGGCCCTGCACGACTTCGGACCCTTCGATGTCCACTTTCTTCAGTATTCTGGCGCGATCTGGTACCCGATGGTCTACCGCTTTCCACAGAAGATGAAGGACGCCCTCAGCTCCAAAAAGCGGCGGACGCAGATGGAGCGGGCGCTGCGCTACGCCGAGCAGATCGGTGCGCCGCACATCGTGCCCAGCGCCGGCCCGCCATGTTTTCTCGACGACGACCTGCTGTACCTCAACGACCTCGATCGTGACCCAACGAACATTTTCCCGGACGCCACCGTGTTTCTCGAGATGGTCGCCGAGGCCGGATTCACGAGCGGGCACCTGATGATCCCCGGCAGCGTCGGCACGATCGGCAAGGGCACGATGCACGTCGCGCACCCCATGCCGGACGCCGACGTGGCGGCGATCTACACCGACAAACGTGCCCACATCGACGCCTACAAGGCCAGGCAGAAAGATGTGATCCGCGCCGAGAAGGCGTCGTGGCCGCGCGGCGAGGTGGACATCCTGCCGGCGATCAAGGGGTGGTTCGAGCCGTTGCTGGCCCAAGCCGATCAGACCTGTCTCGGCATCGACGACCGCCTGCTGCTCGACTGCGGCGACGCCGCGAAGGTGGTCATCAACTTCCGCGACCGGGTCGTCCACGCCTGGGCTGGCGAACCATGCCGCTACACCTTCAGCCTCGACCCGGCGCTGGTCGAGTATTGCCTCGTCCACCACGAGGAAGACTGGGTCAACAACATCTTCCTCTCCTGCCGGTTCGCGGCCGAGCGAAAAGGGCAATACAACGAGTTCCTCTACAGCTTCTTCAAGTGCCTCTCGCCGGAGCGAATCCAGTACGCCGAGGGTTACTACGCCGAGCAGGCGCCGGAGCAGCAGCTCTGGGAGTGCGACGGCTACCTGATCCAGCGTCGCTGCCCCCACCTCAAAGCCGACCTGACCCGCTTCGGCGAGGTCGAGGACGGCGTGCTCACCTGCACCTTGCACGGCTGGCAGTTCGAGATCGCCACCGGCCGCTGCCTGACCTCAGACGATCGCCACCTCTTCTCGAAAAAAATCGATGAGCCGTCGACCGACCAGCCGGCTGAATCAACAATCTCAGCGGACGACTAGCTCATGTCCTCCTCAAACGATGCGCCTGCCCGCATCCACGCTGAATCGCTCGGGCTGCACCACGTCGGCATCGTGGTCGCCGCCCTCGACGCGG
>JACDBO010000341.1 GCA_013694885.1 Chloroflexia bacterium
GCGTGGGGCGGAGCAGGTTCTCGCCGGCACGTATCGGGTTGCGGAGTCTGAGCAGCGCGTCCGGCGGCAGGCGGTGCGCGAAGCCGTCGCCATCGGCCTCGCCGAAGCGGACGAGATCGTCGCGCGAGGCCGCGACGTAGGTGCGCCCCTCGAAGCAGCCCGCGCCAACTAGCGTCGCCCGCACCCCGCGCTCGAACAGGAACGCCGGGTCGCGCTCGACCGGCGGTGTGGTCCCCGTCGGCAGCGTGGCCGGCAGGTGGTCGTAGCCGACGATGCGGGCGACCTCCTCAACAACGTCTTCGGCGATGGTCACGTCGGAGCGCCACGTCGGCACCACCACCGTGAGCGTGGAACCCGCATCGATGGCCGGTACGAAACCGAGCCGTGTGAGTACGTCGAGGACGGTGTCGTCGGGGATCGGGATGCCGAGCACCCGCTCGATCGTCGCCAGTGGCAGTGAGAGCGAGTGCGGCTCCACCGGACGCGGGTAGACATCCTGCCAGGCGACGACGGAGCTGCCGGGGATGATCGCGAGCAGCAGGGCGGTGGCGCAGGCGGCGGCGATACCGGCCAGGTTCGGATCGAGCCCGCGCTCGAAGCGCGCGGACGCCTCGGTGCGGATGTTCAGGCGGCGCGCCGTGGCGCGGACCGCCTTCATCTCGAAGTTGGCCGATTCGAGCAGAATCGTCGTGGTGTCGTCCGCGACCTCGCTCTCCAGCCCACCGATCACACCGGCGACAGCGACCGCGCGCTCGGCATCGGCGATCAGCAACGTCTCGGGCGAGAATGTGCGGAGCTGATGGTCGAGCGTCTCCATCTGTTCACCATCGGCGGCGCGGCGCACGACGATCCGCCCCTCACCCAGGCGATCCCGATCGAAGGCGTGGAGCGGCTGACCGAGTTCGAGCATCACGTAGTTGGTGACATCGACCACGTTGTTGATCGGGCGAACACCGCAGGCGGTCAACCTGCGGGCCAGCCACGGCGGTGATGGCCCCACGGTGATGCCCTGGATGACGACTCCGATGTAGCGGGCGCACAGCTCTGGAGCGTCGATGGTGATCAGATCATTCGCTGGCCTTGCCAGGGTGCTCAATGCCGGCGCGTCCGGCATCCGCACCGGCCGGTCAGTCACCGCGCCGGCTTCGCGGGCGATGCCGGCGATCGAGAAGGCGTGGACCAGGTTGGGGGTGATCTCGAACTCGATCACCGTATCCCCCAGCCAGTCGACCAACGGAGCGCCGACCGGCGCGTCCGGTTCGAGGACCATGATGCCCTCGTGCTCGTCGGAGAGACCGAGTTCTTTCTCCGAACAGACCATTCCTTCGGAGCGGACGCCGCGGATGACGCCAGGTTTGAGCGTCCGGTACTGGAGCGACTCAGAATGCCCGTCGATCAACCGGGCGCCGGCGATGGCCAGCGCGACCTTCTGCCCGGCGGCGATGTTCGGCGCGCCAGTAACGACGGTCAGCCGGTGCTTCTCGGCGTTGACGTCCGCCAGCACCAGCCGGTCCGCGTTGGGGTGTTGTTCGACGCGTCGGACCATCGCCACGAAGACGCCGTCCCAACCGGCGCCGATGCGCTCGATCTTCTCGGCTTCGAGACCGGCCATCGTCAAGCGATAGCCCAGCGCCTCGGGCGCCAGACCGGTTTCGACGAATTCCTGGAGCCAGCGCACGGGAACCTTCATGGTGCGTCGTTCCTCGTTGAGCGTTGCGGTCGAACGGGCGGATCAGACGACGGCACGCGCGAACTGCCGGAGAAAGCGCAGGTCGTTGCCGGCGAAGGCGCGCAGGTCGTCCACCCCGTACTTCATCATGATGATCCGCTCGATACCGAGCCCGAACGCGAACCCGGTGTAGCGCGCCGGGTCGTAGCCCACGACCCGAAGCACGTTGGGGTGGACCATGCCCGCCCCGCCCATCTCCAGCCAGCCCGACTGCTTGCAGACGCGGCACCCGGCCCCTTCGCAGATCGCGCAATCGACGGCGAAATCGACACCCGGCTCGACGAACGGGAAGAAGTCGCAGCGGAAGCGGACGCGGCGACGCGGCCCGAAGAGCTGCCGCGCCATCTCTTGCAGCACGCCCTTGAGGTCGGCGAGCGTGATGTGTTCGTCTACCGCCAGCCCTTCGAGCTGGGTGAACATCCACTCGTGGGAAGCATCCTGCGCCTCGTAGCGGTAGGAGCGGCCGGGCACGATCACGCGGACCGGCGGCTGTATCCGCTCCATCGTCCGCGCCTGCATCGGCGAGGTGTGCGTGCGCAGGACGACATCGTCGCGCTCCGACTCGACAATGATCGTGTCCCAGACATCCCGCGCGGGGTGGTTGGCCGGGATGTTGAGCAGGTCGAAGTTGTAGCGCGCCGTCTCCACCTCTGGACCGAAGACGGCCTGGAACCCGAGGTGCGCGAAGATCTCGATCACCTCGTCGATCATCCGCGACACCGGGTGCGCGGCGCCGATCGCCACCGGTCGTCCCGGCAAGGTGACATCGATCGCGTCCTCGGCCAGGTGCCGCTGCCGCGCCGCGACCGCCAGGCGCTCACGGACCGCCTCGAACCGCTCGGCGAGTTCGGCGCGTAGGGCCTGGGTATCCCGGCCGGCTTGCGGGCGATCCTCGGCGGCAAGCCCGCTGAGCCCACGCAGGAGGGAAGTGACGCGCCCCTTTGGCCCGAGGTAGGCGCGTTCCCAGGCAATCGCCTTGTCGAGCGACTCGACCGTGGCGAGAGCGGTGACCGCTGCATCCCGTAGCGTCGTGATCTCGTCGGACAGAGCGTGCGTGGCGTGCGTCATAGATAAGCCTCGTCTTCAGCGCACAGAAAAACCCCTCGGCAGGGACGAGGGGTCGCCACGCGGTACCACCCTGCTTCGCCGACCCGCAAGGGTGACGCGCTCACTGTCCGCGACGAGGCGCGGACCGCTCGGTACGGGCGAGCCACCCGAACGACTACCAGCGCGTGCGCCTTCACCGTTCAGCTCCGGAGCGAACTTCACCGCGTCGTGCCGGGCGGACTCTCAGCCCTTGATCCTGCCTCGCTGGGCGGCCGGTCCGCGGCTACTTTGCTCCATCAACGCCACCATCCACGTCGATTTGGGCAGAGTATAGCAATCCCTTGGCGAATCAGCAGGGACAACCTGCCGCCTATACTGACCGCGTTGCGGAGCACCGGATTCGGCGCCGATCTCACGCGGGTCGAACAGGGAGGGGTATCGGTGGAGAGCATGATCGAGGCGGTCCATGGTCGCGAGGTGCTGGACTCACGTGGGAACCCGACCGTTGAGGTCGAGGTTTATCTCGCCAGCGGCAGCGTCGGGCGCGCCGCCGTTCCCTCCGGCGCGTCGACCGGAGCGCACGAAGCGGTCGAGCTGCGCGACGGCGACAAGAAGCGGTACGGCGGCAAAGGCGTGCTCGACGCCGTCCACAACGTCAATGCCGAGCTGGCCGGTGTCGTCGTCGGTATGGACGCCTTCGAGCAAGTCGCCATCGACGCCGTGATGCGCGAGGCCGACGGCACCCCGAACAAGGGCCGCCTCGGCGCCAATGCCATCCTCGGCGTGTCGCTCGCCGTCGCCCGCGCCGCCGCCGAGGAAGCCGGCCTGCCGCTCTACCGCTACCTCGGCGGACCGAACGCGCGGACGCTGCCGGTGCCGATGATGAATATCCTCAACGGCGGCAAGCACGCCGAAGGCTCCAGCGTCGATATGCAGGAGTTCATGGTGATGCCGGTCGGCGCGCCGAGCTTCGTCGAGGCCCTCCGCTGGGGCGCCGAGATCTTCCACGCCCTCAAGGCGGTGCTCACCGAGCGCGGCTTGAGCACCCACGTCGGCGACGAAGGCGGCTACGCCCCGAGCCTCGGCTCGAACGAGGAAGCGGTACAGGTCGTGCTCGAAGCCATCGACCGCGCCGGCTACGAAGCGGGTCGCGACGTGGTGATCGCCCTCGATCCAGCCGCCACCGAACTCTTCGAGAGCGGCACGTATCACCTCAAAGGCGAAGGAACGACGTTGTCCGGTCCGGAGATGGTTGCGTTCTGGCGCGACTGGTGCGACCGCTACCCGATTGCCTCGATCGAGGATGGCCTCGCCGAGGACGACTGGGCGCAGTGGCAAGCCCTGCAACAGGAGATCGGTGGCCGCGTCCAACTCGTCGGTGACGACCTCTTCGTCACCAACACTGAGCGCTTGTCCCGCGGTATCCGCGAGAACGCCGCCAACGCCATCCTGGTCAAACTCAACCAGATCGGCACCCTGACCGAGACGTTCGACGCGATCGAGCTGGCGCACCGGGCCGGTTGGCGCTCCGTCATCTCGCACCGCAGCGGAGAGACGGCCGACACGTTCATTGCCGACCTCGCGGTGGCCACCAACGCCGGCCTCATCAAGACCGGCGCCCCGTCGCGCGTCGACCGCGTCGCTAAGTACAACCAACTCCTGCGCATCGAAGAGGAACTTGGCGACATCGCCCGCTACCCCGGCCCCGCCGCAC
>JACDBO010000310.1 GCA_013694885.1 Chloroflexia bacterium
GACCATCGTCCCCAAACCGGTCACGATCTGGGAGGACTGCGGTAACGCCGAAGCGCTGCTCCAAACTAATCGCTATCTGCTGGAGCACGCCCCGCCGTCGCCCGTGCAGCGAACGGGTTCGGTCATCGTGCCGCCGTCGTTCGTGTCCCGGCAAGCAACCGTCGAGAACGCCGTGATCGGACCGCACGCCAGCATCGGCGCCGGCGCGGTCGTCCGCGACGCCGTCGTCCGCGACGCGATCGTCGAGGACGGCGCCGTGATCGAGCGGGCGATCGTCGAGCACTCGATCATCGGGCGGGGCGCGGAGGTCATCGGTCGCGCCGTCCAGCTGAACATCGGCGACACGTCCAGGGTGGTGGTGTGAGCGAGTCGGTCAACGCCGCCACGGACGCGCCGGACCGGGAGTGGATCGAGCTGGCGGTGGAGGTCGATGCAGAGGCGGTCGAGGCGGTCTCCGAACTCTTCGCCCGCTATGGCTTCAACGAGGGCGTCGTCATCGACGAGCCCTACGTTCAGGACGGCGACGGCGACAACCTCGCGGTCGACCCCACCCGGCCCTTCACGCTGCGCACCTACGTCCCGGCGCCCGACATCGAGGAGCGCGCGCTCGATGAGATCCGCCAGGCGCTCTGGCACCTCGGTAGACTGCGCTCGGTTGGTTCCCTCACCACCTCGACGCTGAAGGAAGAGGACTGGGCGAATGCCTGGAAAGTGCATTTCCCCGTTCACCGCATTGGCCGTCGCGTGGTCGTGCGGCCGCCGTGGCGCGCCTACGAACCAGCCGCCGACGACGTGGTCGTGGAACTCGACCCCGGCATGGCCTTCGGTACCGGCCTCCACCCCTCGACGCGCCTCTCGATGCTCGGCCTGGAGACGGCGATGCGTGCGGGAGCGACGGTGCTCGATGTCGGCACCGGCTCCGGCATCCTTGCCATCGCGGCCGTGAAACTCGGCGCGAGGCATGCCCACGCCGTAGACATCGAGCCAGTCGCCGTGCGGGTGGCCGGGGAGAACGCGCGGCGCAACGGCGTGTCCGATCAGATCATCCTCAAGGAGGGCAGCGTCGGTCCCGGCGCGCCGTTCCCGGGCCGCTACGACATCGTCCTGGCCAACATCATCGCCCGCATCCTGATCGAACTGGCCGACGGCCTGGCGACGGCGACCATGCCGGACGGGCGGCTCGTCCTAGCCGGCATCATCGACAGCCGCGAAGCGGAGGTCGCGGCCGCCTTCCACGAGCGCGGCTTCGCGGTGGTCGAACGCCGACAGGAGGACGATTGGATCTCGCTCGTGCTGCGCCGGGCCAGCTATACGGACTCCGCCTGATGAGGGTGCAAGGCCGACAACCGCCGTGCTGAGGAGTCTGTCACAGCGACTATGTCCTACAGTGCCCGTGAGTTACCACCGTCATTCTGACGAAGGAAGAATCCCCGCGCGAAGCGCTCGCCAGCAAAGCTGGCGCTTCATCCAGGCAGAGGCGTTCCCCTAGCCTTCAGCCGGAATTCGTCTGAGTCTTTCGAAACGCGTCGGGGTGAGCACCTTCGTCCACTGTCACCTGCCGCGTGCTTGCCGGTCGTCCGCCCATGGTGGTGGGCCGGAAACCCAGTCCGGCGGTCCACCCCGCTTGCCGTCCTTCCGGTCCTTGCCGTCGTCGTCTGCGGCATCGGTGGCATCGGCACGCAGCTGGACGTTCAGACCGAGCTGGAACGGTTGGTCGCCGGTGGCCGAAGCTCCCCGTGCCTGGAGGTGCAGGTTGGCCTTGCCACCCTTGCCGCTCTTGCCGGGTTCGACCAGCGCAGCGGCGCCGGCAACGGTGAAGGTGCCGCTCTGACCCGGATCGAGCGTCAGCGGCAGTCCTTGTGCCGTGACACTGGCATCGGCCACCTGCCCACGTCGCTTCGGCGTGGCGTGCGTCAGCACGAGGTCGTTGATCGTTACCGGGCCCACGCTCCCGGCGGCGTTCTCCACATCGACCGCGATCGAGAAGGTGCCATCAGCGGCGACGCCCACGCAGCGGAAGGAGCTGGCGTAGTTCAGCGTAGCCCCCGCCAACGTCTCGGTGCCTGGCTCGGCTGACTGGCATGCCTGTGTTTGCTCTTCTGGCTGGGCGGATGCCGCGCCGAAGCCCTGGGTGCCGATCCCGCCGGCGGCAATGAGGAGGCCAATCACCAACCGGGATATCCTGCCCATCACGGAGTTCCTTTCGCGCACACCGCCGACGATTGTAGGTGCCGTGATTGTACTCCCAATCCGCCCGGCCGTGTGGAACATCGCCACGACTGAAACGGCCCGCTATCCCGGCCCTCCGTCCTCGCTCCTCGCTCCTTCGTGTACGGGGTCTGGGTGGGGAAGACCCGCGGCGCGGCGCCGGCGGACCCTCCGCTCGTCGAACCCGTACCGAACCG
>JACDBO010000378.1 GCA_013694885.1 Chloroflexia bacterium
GTCCGCAGGATCAGGGCGACCTGGATGCTCGGCCGCATGATCGGCAGGATCACCCGTGTCACCTTCTGCCAGAATGTGGCGCCGTAGACATCGGCCGCCTCCAGGTAATCCTTGGGGATGCCCTGCAACCCGGCGACGAGGATGACCATGATCAGCGAGGTGGCCCGCCAGGCTTCGGCGATGACGACCGCGAAGATCAGCCAGCCCTGGCGGTCAAAGCTGAGAAAGATGAACGGGCGATCGATGATGCCGAGTTGCTCGAGGAAGCTGTTCAGCCAGCCCTGCTGCGTGAAGATCGAGAACCAGACCAGGCCGGCCGCCAACTCGCTAACACCCAGCGGAACGGCGTAGATGTAGAGCCAGAGGCCGGAGAACTTGAGTTTGGCGTTGATCACCAGGGCCATCGCCAGGGCGAGGGAGAACTGGATCGGGATGATCACGACGACCAGGATCAGCGTTGTCCGCAGCGCGTCGACGAAGTTCGGATCACCGAACACCCGTCGCCACGAGGCGAGACTCCAGTTGTTGTTGGCGTCCTGAAAGGCGAGTCCGAACGCCTGCACCATCGGCACGGCGAAGAAGACGGCGAGGTAGACGAGCGACGGCACCAGCAGGATCAGGGGCGTCCAGTTCCGCCGCCGTTTGTTCGATCTCGTCGCCGGTGCCGCGCGAGAAGGCATCACCGCCTCAGCCATGCGAGCGCTCCTCTCAGCCCTCACCCCCAAACCCCCTCTCCCAATTCTGGGAGAGGGGGAGCCGAACCATCAGCGCGAAGTCCTCAGTCCTCAGTCCTCAGTCCTCCGTTATGCCGGTGGGCTGGCGACCGGGGTCCCGCCACCGCCGCCGCCGACCTGGCAGACGCCTTCGCTCTCCGGGTCGGGCGCCCAGCAGCTGGCGTTGGCAGTGTTGAGGACTTCCTGGAGTTTCGCGGCCTCGGCCTGGAGGACCTGCTGGATGTCGCCGCCGTCGATCGCGACACCCCGGAAGACGTTGCGGAAGACCGTGTTGTAGGCGCCGCCCTGCTCGCCGAGGCCGATTGGCAACACCGATTCGACGGCGTCCGGCGCGGAGGTGGTGGCCTGGACGGCGCTGGATTCGAGCAGAATGCCGGGCGACAGGTCGTCCGGGTACTCGAGGTCGAGGACCGGGAAGAAGGCGACCTCACGCAATGTTGTCAGCTGGACTTCCGGCTGCGTCAGGTGACGAATCAGATTCATCGCGCCTTCAGGGTCGGGCGCCGACTTCGGGATCGCCAGACCGGCGACGACCGGCATGAACCCGAGACCCTCGGGGCCGCGCGGCGCCGGGAAGGTGACGAAGTTGTCCGGGTCTTCCGTCAGCGCTGTGATAAGCCGGGCGACGTGGTCCCAGGCGAGCACGACCTCGCCCGACAACAGTGGCTGGTCCATGTTTGAATAGGTCAGTGCCTGCGGGTTGGTGAACGACCACGCCTGGCGGAACCACTCCCACATGGCGACCGCGCTCTCGTCGGCGAAGGTGGTGTTCACACCACCGGTGAAGCTGGGGTAGCTGTAGCCCTGGAAAAAGCGATGGATGAGGCCGTCGTCGGCGGCCGGGAAGCCGAGCATCTGGCCCATGTTGTCGTTGATGCTGCTGGCCCACTGGCCGAGCAGGTCGTAGGTCAGGTCGGTCGAGAGCGTCTCCTCGGTCACGCCCTCGGGCAGGAACTCGAGGGCGTCGCGGTGAGCGGCCATGATGTAGGTCGCTTGCATCCACGGGATGTACGCCACGCCCGGAGTACCGTAGGTGGCCAGGTCGGTATAGGCCGGAATGAAGCCTTGAGGCTCCAGCTCGGTCGCCAGTTCACTCAGGTCCATCAAGAGGTCCCGGGCAACGAATGTTGCGAGGTCGCCGTGCAAGCCGCCGAGCAGGCTGACCGACCCTTGGCCCGACTCAGCCTCGGCGAGCACTCGGTCGGTGAACGGTCCGGCTTCCTCATTGATGAACTCGACCTGACCCTCGAAGTCGGCGAGGATCGTGTTCCGCATCGCCTCCTGCTCTTCGATTGGCGTGAGCTGCGTCGATGTAAAGATGATCGCGCCGTCCTGGGCGCGGCTGGACATGGAGCGCGAGACATTCGGGGCTCCCAATGCGCTGTGCGTCGCGCCGCCGACCGTCAGCGCGCCCGTCGCGCCGGCCGCGCCGCGCAGCACACCGCGCCGGGAGAGGGAACGTGCAAGCAACGCGTCGTCGCGTCGAGTTGTCATGGTGACCTCCTGGGTCAATTGAACCGGGCAGCCCTGCCCGGTATTCCGTGTTTGTCGCCCTCCCAGTCTACAGATACCCCGCAAAAATGGAAGACCTTTGCTCCACGGACCGCGATAATGAGCGCTGCCCGTGCGAAGCCAGCGCGATAGTCCTATGGCGCCCCTCGACCCTCGACCCTCGATCCTTCGGCCGGCGTTCAGCAGGACGGAAACCGGATGCCAAGCTTGATCGAACGCTCGGGGAGCTCGTCGATGTCGCGGTAGGCGTCCACCGCCTCCGCGAACGGGACGATCGGGGCGATGATGCCGGCGATCTGGAGCCGGCCACTCGTGAGCCAGGACAGGGCCAGCTCAGCGAGGCGGCGCAGGTCCCAGGCGGGTGCGTCCGCCATTGGCAGGCTTTGGGCGCGTGCCGAGATAAGCCGGATGCGGTTGATGTGGAACTCGTCGCCGAGGTGGAGACCTGCCGCCTCGCGCCCGTAGTAGGAGATGACGCAGACGGTGCCGCCGAAGCGGGTGGCCCGGATCGCCTGGTGCAGCGCCTGGCTGCTCCCCGACGCCTCGACCGCGACATCGACGCCGAGCTGCCCCGTCTGACTCACCTCGTCGCGATATCCTCCGACCACCCGCACCGGCTCGACAGTGCGCGCAGCCGGCCGCGGCCCATCGCGCGTCACGCGGCGAATCGTCAAGCCGCCATCGGCGTCGTCTGATGGGTCGAGGGCGACGTCGGCGCCGAGCGCCCGCGCCACGTCGCGACGGTGCGCGATCGGATCAACGGCAACGACCCAGTCCGCCCCGGAGAGCCGCGCGAGCTGGACGGCGATCAGGCCGATAGCGCCGAGACCGAAGACGGCAACGCGATCACCCAGCCGGATGCCAGCATCGCGCATCGCCAGGGCCATAACCGCTGGATCGAGACAGAGCGCCGCCTCGGCCGAGAGTCCGGCGGGCAGTGGGTCCGCATGGGTCTCATCGACTGACTGCGTCTCGCGGATCGGGAAGTGTCCGAAGACCCGATCGCCGGGCACGAAGCGTGTCACGGCCGGGCCAACGTCCGTCACCGTGCCGGTGGCCATATTGCCGAGCCGCAACGGGAAGAGGTCAGCGATGTCGCCGCGGCGCTGAACCATCGCGCCCAGCTCGGCGTCGTACGTTCGCATCGCCACCGGGTCGCCACGGTACGTCACGAGTTCGGTCCCGTGCTTCGGCGAGGCGAGTTCGGTTCGGATCCGAATGTCCCGCGCTCCGAGCGGCGGCTCATCGTACTCGCGGAACGCCGGCGTCCGCGGCGCGATGGCGATCAGTTCTCGTGGCACCGAAGCGCCCCTTCCCTGCGGGACCAGAGGAGCGACGCTGTCCGATGCTCGCCCGCTCCCGCTGATGTTGACTTGCTATATCAACATGCTATCATGACCCCATTACTCATCTGGTGCGGGGGTATCGTTGATGCTCGACTCCGACAGCCTGCTACCGCTCTACGTGCAGCTCCTGCGGACGCTCCAGCGCCGCCTTGACGCGGGCGAGTGGCGACCGGGAGACTTGCTGCCCTCCGAGGCCGAACTCGGTCGGACATACAACGTTAGCCGGATCACCGTGGCGCGCGCCATGTCCGACCTGGCGCGTACTGGCGCCGTCCGGCGTCAACGAGGCACACGCCCGGTGGTGGCCGCCCCGGCCCAGCCGGCAGCCGGTGCGCCCGCGCTGGCCTTCCTGACGCCGGGGCTGGAGTACGACTGGCTGCATCGCATCTATCGCGGCTTCGAGGACGCCGCTGCCGCCAACGGCGGCTATGCCTTGCTCACCGGGCCGCGCGGCGATGACGGCACCGATTTGCACCATGTCCGGCCACTCGTCACCGCTGGTCCGGTCCGCGGCCTGGCATTCTGCCATGCCACGATCGCGCCAGCGGAGCGGGCGTTCTGGGACATGCTGCGCACGAAGCAGGGCATACCTTTTGCCTTCATCGGCATCTATCAACCCGATTTCGTGGCGGACAGGGTGCTCGCCGACAATGTCGCGGCCGGCGCGATGGCGACGAGACACCTGCTCGGCTTGGGCCACCGCCGGATCGCGTTCCTCAATCCCACCCGGAGCCACCTCCAGGAAGGTAGCGCGTGTCCCGGACGCATCCGCGGCTATCGGCAGGCCCTCGCCGAGGCCGGCCTCGATGCCGGGAATCACTCGTCCCACGGCGGCTGGGTGCTGGATGAGGTGCTCCCCGCGACCTTGTCCGACGCTGAGCAGCGGGAACGTCTGCTCGAGTTTTTCGAGCGTGGCGACATCACCGCCGCGGTGACCTGCAACGACACCCTTGCCGTGCTCGTCCAGCACTACCTCGATACAGCGGGGGTCCGTGTTCCCGACGATCTGGCGATGGTCGGCATCAGCGACGAACGAATCGCAACGCTCGCGAGGGCGCCGGTGACGACGGTGCGGATCGAAGCCGGCGCGCTCGGCCGCACGGCGGCGGAGCTGCTGCTCGCTCGACTTGCTGGCGACACCAGCGAGCCGCGGGAGGTCGTGATCCCCGTCAGTCTGGTGATCCGCGCCTCGTGCGGCGCCGCCGCGCGCGGCGGCGCCGGCGAGGGAGTGGTCTACACCGTCGAGGACGCGATGCGCGAGGCACAAACTCAACTCGAGCAGGTCACGCTCTAGCCGCGTCCGTCCGGGCGGAGCGAATCGAGACAACCAGTGACGACCAGCACAGGACGGGGCTAACGGTTGTCGATGCTTTGGTGACCGCACCGGCAAGCATCATGTGAGGAGCGGAGAATGAACTTCCATGAGATCGCGGCGTTGAACCGGTGGCGGCTCTCCCGCCGTCGTACATTGCAACTGCTCGGCGGCGCCGGCGCCGCGGCCCTGGCTCCTCAGGGCGGCGTTGCGGCGGCCCAAAGCACCCCCGCCGCCTCGCCCGTTGCGGGATACGATATTCCGGACTCGGGTGCTGACCTGCCGGACGGGCAGGTCACGTTTCTGTGGTCCAGCTTCGGTGGCGAGGATTTCCCCGCGCAGCGATTGGCCGAGGCTTATCAGGAAACGCACCCAAACATCACCGTGCAGTACGACCACTTTCCTCCCAACGACTATTCCGAGCTGATCGGGATCGGCATCCAGAACGACAATGCCCCAGACCTCTTCCGACGCCCCAACAGCGTGAGCGCGGCCGAGATGGTCCAGGCGGGCTGGGTCGCGCCGCTCGACGAAGTCGTTCCAGATTTCGAGGCGTGGAAGGGAGCGTTTCCGCCGAACTCGTTCTTCGAGGGTATCAACGTCTTCGGCGGCAAGACCTACTCGTTTCCCTTTCTCGGCGACAAGCAGTACGGCAGCCTCACCTACTACAACGTCGATGTGCTCCATCGCGCGGGCTACGATCCCCTAACGGAGCCGTGGACCTGGAGCACGTTCCGCGAGGCGGCGCGCAAAGTGACCGAGCAAGGCGGCGGCGACATCTACGGATGGGTGATCGGTGGCGAGCAGGCGAACCGATGGTCAATTCTGGTCAACAGCCTGGCGGCGATGGCCGGCGCCACCGGCGCCGAGTTCAACCATCAGACCGGCGAGTACAACTACGCCACCGACGCCTACCTGGCGGCCATCGACCTCTTGCGGGCCGTGCAATCCGACGGCAGCCTCTTCCCCGGTTCGCTCTCACTCAGCAATCAGGAAGCGCAGGACCGGTTGCCGCAAGGCGTCGCGGCGATGATGTTCGTCGGCCCCCAGATCGTTCCGATCTACGTCCGCGAGTCACCCGACTTCAACTTCAACGTCGTCAGTCAGCCGCTGCCGGACGGCATCGCGCCGTTGCCGGTGCCGGCGACGATCAGCGGCGAGTTCTGGTTCGTGTACGCCAACAGTCCACGGCACGCGATCTGTGGTGACCTGGTTTCGTACATAGGGTCTCCCGCGGGTCAGACGGACTGGCAAGTCGTCAGCGGCGGGCAGGCGCCGATGGCCTTCCCCGAGGCGAACGAGATCGGTGGTATCGATCAGCGCTCACTGCGCATCTTCGAGCTCTACGAGGAACAGATGCGGCTTGCTCCGAGTCCGTACATTCGGAATCCGGCGGCCGCCCAGGTCCTGCTCGAGTTGCGACCGCCGCAACCCAATCTCGGGCAACTCGTGCAGGGTATCGTTGCCGGTCAGATCTCCGATCCACGCCAGGCAATGCAGGAGTTGAAGGACGCTTCCGAGCAGGCCCTCAATGCGGCCATTGAGGCCGCACGGGCAAAGGGAGCGGAGGTCACCCGCGACGATTGGGTCTTCCCCAATTGGGACCCGGCGCAGAATTACACCGAGGCCGACTACCAGGAACTATAGGGGTAGTACCCGCGGTCAACCTGACGCGGTCGCCGGCCGGCGACGACGATATGGTGAGCGACAACGATGAGGGTCGAGCGCCCGAACATCCTGTTCCTGCTGCCGGATCAGCACCGCCCAGACTTCCTCGGGGTCAACCCGGAGCTACCGGTCCGCACGCCACACCTCGATACGCTGGCGGCGCGCGGTATCCGGTTCACGAACGCTATCACGCCGTCGCCCCTCTGCGCGCCAGCTCGCGCCTGCCTCGCGGCGGGTCGGCGCTACGACACCTGCGGCGTTCCGGGCAACGACCACGACTACCCCCTCCAGCAGCCGACGTACTACGCGGCGCTGCGAGACGCGGGCTACGAGGTGGCCGGCGTCGGCAAGTTCGACCTGCACAAGGCGACCCATGATTGGGGCGCGGACGGGACGCGCCACCTGACGGAGTGGGGATTCACGATCGGCGTCGACAACGAGGGGAAGATCGATGCGGTCGCCAGCGGCGCCGGCTCACCCCGCGGGCCGTACATGGCCTATCTGCACCAGCATGGTCTTGCCGCCGCCCACGTCGCCGACTTTCGAACCCGACACCCTTTCCGCGACACCCATCCGACGCCGCTACCGGACGAGGCGTACTGCGACAACTGGATCGCGGAGAATGGCCTACGGCTCCTCCACGAGTTCGCCTCCGACCGCCCATGGCATCTGGTGGTGAACTTCACCGGCCCGCACTCCCCGATGGACGTGACCGCGACGATGCGAGACCGCTGGCGGGACGTGGACTTCCCGCAGCCGCACGCCAACGATCAGTGGGATGAGGAGACACACCAGCAGATCCGGCGTAACTACGCCGCGATGATCGAGAACATCGACCACTACATCGGCCGCTTGATCGCGGCGGTGGACGAGCGCGGCGAGGGTGATCGCACGCTCATCATCTTCAGCAGCGACCACGGCGAGATGCTTGGTGACCACGGCCTATGGGGCAAGAAATCATGGCGGCGGGCGTCGGTCGGCATACCGCTGATCATCGCCGGTCCCGATGTCCGACGCGGCGTGGTGAGCGAGGCCCCGGTTGAGCTGCAGGACGTGACAGCGACCATGCTCGACGTGGCGGGCAGCGGACCGCTGCCGGAAATGGAGGCGCGGTCGCTCCGGCCGCTGCTCACGGGCAAGTCGGAGCGTCACCGCGAAGTGGCCGTGTCCGGGATCGACGCGTGGCGTCTCGCCTTCGACGGCCGGTACAAGCTCGTGCTGGAGCAGGGCATCGCGCCGCGACTGTACGATCTCCACCAAGATCCTTGGGAGGACATGGACATCGCCATGCGGGCACCGGCAGAGGTCGCCCGCCTTCATCGCGCGCTGATCGCGGGGGGCGTTCCTGATCCTGGTCGGGCAGCGCGTTCTGCTGGAAAGTCATGTGATGCCTGACCGACCGAACGTCCTGCTGATGATCGCCGACGACCACCGCTTCGACGCGCTCTCGTCGGCAGGCAACCCCGTCGTCCAAACGCCAGTGCTGGATCGGCTCGCCGCGAGCGGCGTCGCCTTTCGGCGCGCCCATATGATGGGAGGCATGGTCGGTGCTGTCTGCGTTCCCAGCCGCGCCTCGTTGATGACCGGGGCCAACGTCCTCCGGGCGTCATCCAGCTCGGCGGTCGACGACCTGCCTAGCGCGCAGTGCCTCAACCCCTCGTTAGCCACATTGCCCGAGACCTTTCGCGGCGCCGGCTACCACACCCACGCGATCGGCAAGTGGCACAACGACAGGGCGAGTTTCGCCAAAGGGTTTTGCGGTGGCGCGGAACTCTTCTTCCAGGGAATGGGTGACCACTGGCATCTGCCGGTGCAAGACTTCGATCCGACCGGCGAGTACCCGGAATCCGCGCGGCGCGGCGCGTCCACATTCTCGACCGAACTGTTCAGCGACGCGGCGACCCGCTTCCTTCACGACTATCAGGACGACGCCCCGTTCTTCCTCTACGTGGCCTTCACCGCTCCCCATGACCCGCGCGTCGCGCCGCCCGACTACGCCGCAATGTACGATCCGGCATCCCTCCCGCTACCTCCGAACTTTTTACCCGAGCATCCGTTCGATAACGGGGAACTTGCGGTCCGGGACGAGAAGTTGGCGCCTTGGCCACGAACACCAGAGGTGATCCGCCAGCACATCGCGGACTACTACGCCATGATTAGCCACCTCGACGCGCACATCGGCCGCGTGCTTGCCGCCCTCCAGCAGAGCGGTCACGCTGACGACACGATCGTCGTCTACACAGCCGACCACGGGCTTGCGGTGGGACAGCACGGGCTGATGGGCAAGCAGAATCTGTACGAGCACAGCGTTCGCATCCCGCTCATCATCAGCGGACCAGGGGTACCAGCTGGGCGAGAGAACTCAGCGCTGACGTGGCTCGCCGACCTGTACCCGACGCTTTGTGAGCTGACCGGCCTCGCCGTTCCCCCCTCAGTCGAGGCTGAAAGCCTGATGCCGCTGACCAACGGTGAACGGGACCAGGTCCGCGACCGGGTCTTTGCGCTCTACAAGGATACCCAGCGGATGGTGAGCGACGGAACATGGAAGCTGATCCGCTACTATCGCTCCCGGGACGGTCAGGCTGGTACCGCGCATCACCAGCTCTTCAACCTCGCGGATGATCCGTGGGAAACGAACGACCTCGGGACCACCCCCGCTCAACACGACCGCGTTGAACAGATGACCAAGGAGTTGGCCGACTGGCAACGGCACATCGGCGATCCGCTGGCAGGCCAAACTCCGCGTGCGTGATCACCACGACACCCTAGAGTCCGATGGTCCGCAGATAGTTGCGGCTCACGGTGGCGCTCTCTAGCGCCGAGGAGAGGGGGGTGACGTCGGTCTCGACGATGATCCAGCCGTCGAGGCCGGCGGCTTCCAGATCGGCCAGGATGGCGGGGAAGTCGATCGCGCCGGAACCGGGTTCCAACCAGATGCCGTTGGCGGAGAAACCGCCGTAGTCCCAACCTTCGGCTCGACCGCGCGCGGCGACCGCCTGGTCGATGTCCTTGACGTGGATGGTCTTGATGCGGGCGGCGTAGTCGCGGCAGAAGGCCACCGGGTCGTCGCCGGCCCAGGCGATATGGCCGGTGTCCGGGCCGAGGAAGACGGTCGCCGGGTCGGCGAGCGCCAGCAGCCGTTCGAACTCGGCGCGCGTCTCGATGACGGTGCCGACGTGGTTGTGGAAGCAGCTCCGAACGCCCTCGGCGAGGGTGGCCGCGCCGACTTCGTTCAGCGTGCCGGCGAAGGCCTTCATCTCCTCGTCAGTCAGACCATCCTCGGCGGTGACCTGGCCGGACACCTGGCGGCGCGTCTTTCCGCTGGCGGCGGTGTACTCCGCGCCGCCGGCGGCCACGTAGAGCGCATCGCACCCACCCGCCCGCATCAAGGCGCTGTCCCGTTTGGCTCGCTCCACGATGGATTCACGCTGGTCCGCTTGCCACAATGGAGCGCCGAGGTAACCCGGCGCCACGCGCAGGCCCAGCTCCCGGTAGAGCGCGAGCGTCTCCTCCGTCGACCGCGTCGGATGCACGCTGGCCGGCGCGCCGTCGTATCCCGCCTCGGCGATCTCGGCGAGGATGCGCTCCTCCGGCCAAGCCGCCTCGTCTTGCCGCTGGTACGGCCGCCAAGTGATCGGTCCGCACCCGACCGGTAGCTCCGCCATCGTGCTCATCCTCCCGGCCGGTCCGCCGCTCCCACGAGCGACGACATTCGGCGCGTCGTGCGCCATCCGAACCGCTGGGGCTCCTTCTGTCAACCCCACGGCGCCACCCACGCCGCCACGAGCGGCAATCCTGCTACGATACGGCCCACCGAGACGTGAGCACCCGACGGCCGCTGCCACCCGCGAAGGAAGGGAACCATGAAACTGGCGCTGCGAGAGGAGATGACTCCCGGTGAGACGCTGCCCGAGCGACTCGCGTGGCTGGAGCGGCTGGGTTTTGACGGGATCGAGCTCACCGGCCCGTCATTGGAACTGCCACCGGAGGAGGTGCGGCTCGCCTTCGCCGGCTCGCCGGTCCAGGCGGCCACCGTGGGCGGCGTGTCGACGCTGATCGACCTCGATCCTGACGTCCGCGCCACGGCAATGGACACCATGCGAAGCCGGATCGAGCTGTGCGCGTCCCTCGGCGCGGTGGGGGTACTGCTCGTGCCGCAGTTTGGCCGCACACCGTCGTTGCCCGACCTCGAACCGGTGATGGGCGCGGCGGAGTCGGAGCGCGAGTTGTTCCGGTTTCAATTGCGCGCACTCGCGGGCGAAGCGGAGGCCGCCGGAGTGACGATCTTTCTGGAACCGCTCAACCGCTACGAGGCGTATATGGTGACGCGGCTCGAACACGGGCTGGACTTCGCCGACCGGCTCCAGCCATGCGTCAAGATCATGGCCGACTTCTTTCACATGAACATCGAGGAGGCCGATATCGCCGCCAGCATCCGGCAGGCGGCTGAGCACATCGTCTACGTCCACGTCGCCGACAGCAACCGGCTCCAGCCGGGCCGCGGCCACCTCGACTTCAAACCCGGCTTCGCGGCGCTGAAGGAGGCCGGCTACGACGGCTACCTCGGCATCGAATGCCGCGTCGCCGGTCCGTTCGACGACGCCCTCACCGAATCGATGGCCTTCCTGCGTGATCAATGGGCCGCGGCGTAGCGGCGGACTACGGCGTTTGCGCAACAGTAAACGCGTTCAGCCTTGCCAATGGAAATGCTGTTGAACAGTAGGGGAATGCCCTCACGCTGGCGTTGCCCCGGCATTGCCGTCGAACGCGATTTCACAAACGACCCCCTCTGCTACACCGGCCAAATCAAAGCCGCCATCGGCCACGCGATGACGGCCGCCGCTGCCGACACCCGCGCCCGCCTGCGCGACCCGACCCTCCCCCTCTTCGCCATGCACGGCACCGCCGACCGCCTCATCGACCCCGCCGGCACCCACCTCCTCCACACTCAATCTGCCAGTCCGGACAAAACCCTCCACCACTGACCCGACCAGAATCACGAACTCTTCCGCGAGCGCACCCGCGCCGAGGTCATCACTATTGTGCTGCACTGGCTAGACGAACGAGTCGCCGGTAGGCGATGAACACGGACCGAGAGCTGCGACGCTATCACGATCGCGCCTCGGCCTCCGCCTCTTGCCGCAGCCGCTCCTTGACCCACATCCGGGCGAGCGTCGAGGGACCGACACCCATCGCGCGGGCGCGGCGGGCCAAGGCCGCGCGGTCAGCTTGCTCCAGCCGCACGGTCAGGCGCTCGGCCAACTCTTGGCCGATGGTGACCTCCACCGGCGTCGACTCTTCCATGAAGTCGGTGAAGTCGTGCGTGTCCCAGAAAGCCGCTTCCTCTTCGATATTGGCGAAGGACGGGATACGGCCATGCGCTTCCGTCGGGTAGCCAAGATCGACGGTTGGTTTGTGCTGGCTCGTCATGTCGACCTTCCTCTCGCGCGCTCGTACATACCGCGCTCTTTGCGGCTAGCTGGGCGGGCGCTGAAGACGTAAAACTCGCTAGGTTGATCCGGGTCCGCGCCGACGACGATCGACAACATCCGGCCGGTTGCCGTGGGGCCGATGAGCTGGAGTCGTTGCTTGTACGTCTCTCGAAAGAAGGGGGTGCCGGCAACCACCTCTTCCGCCTCCTCGGGTACAACCTCATGCTTGGCAATGTGCTCACGGTTCCAAGCATCCCATGAGAGACGCGCAACGTGCGGTCGGTTCATTGTGTCGAGTCTAACACGTTTGTGTCCGACATTGTCTGACAAATCCATGCCAGCAGCAAACTGAGCATGGTGACCATTGACGAAATAGAACATATATTCTATTCTCCCGACCATGAAAAAGCGTGCCTCCTCCCGCCACTACCGCCACTCCGTCGGCCACTTCCTCTGCCACCATCCCCCGGCTTGCCATACGAGGATATCGACCAGGTCTCCCTGCCTGACCTCAAACAGGACGCCTGCCTGCGCGCGATCATTGCCCTGAAGCGTGCCGGCAAACCCATCGGTCCCGATCCAGTGGCCGCCTTCGACGCCGAACCCAGACTCGTGATGCGCGCCTACACCTTTGCCTACCGCGACGCCCTGCGCCTCCAGCTCGGGCGTGGCCGCATCGCCGGTCGCCGCCTCGCCCGCTGGCAACGCCGCCTCTCCCTCGACCACGTCCTTGCGGAACTGGCTGATCCTCGTCAGCAGGAAGCCCTCGACACGATCATCGACCTCGTCACCGCCGATACCCGGCTCGCGATTCTCCAGGGCATGGGACTCCCCGGTCTCTCGTTCAAACGCTCCCTGCGCCTGATCCGTCTCCTGCGCCACCACCAGCGCCTCAAGGACGAGGGGACGACCGTTGTTCCACCTCACCTCCGCGAGCGCCTGCGCCTGCTCCGCGCCGCCACGGGTCTCCCAATCTCAACCCGCGATCTCTAAAACCCAGACACAAATCACCCCCATGCCGATAGTTATAAGTAACGGGAGTCACAGTCGGTGGTGGATTGGTGGGTGGCTTCGAACCCCTCTCCCAGAATTGGGAGATGCTCCTCGCCCGTGTCGGGGGAGGTCGGGAGGGGCTAGGTGGCGCGCCAGCGCCGGGGTGAGGGCGATCTCTCGGCCCTCGCACCTCGGCCCTTCGGCTAGTCCGCCGCCATCTCCCCGTCGCGCCACTGCATCGTGTAGAGGGCGTAGTAGGCGCCGCGGCTGGCCATCAGTTCGTCGTGGGTGCCCATCTCGATGATCCGGCCCTCGTCCATCACCACCACCTTGTCGGCCTCGCGGATCGTCGACAGGCGGTGGGCGATCACGAACGAGGTGCGGCCCACCAGCAGGCGGTGGAGCGCTTGCTGGATCAGTTTCTCGGTCTGCGTGTCGATGCTGCTCGTCGCCTCGTCCAGGATCAGGATCCGCGGGTCGGCGATCAGGGCGCGGGCAAAGGAGATCAACTGGCGCTGCCCGACGGAGAGGCTGACGCCCCGCTCCTGCACCTCGGTGTCGTAGCCTTCGGGCAGCAGGCGGATGAACTCGTGGGCGCCGACCTCCCGCGCCGCCGCCTCGACCTCGGCCAGCGTGGCGTCGGGGCGTGCGTAGCTGATGTTCTCGCGCACCGTGCTGCCGAACAGGAAGGTGTCCTGCAAGACGATGCCGAGTTGGGAGCGCAAGGATGTCTGGGTCACGTCGCGGACATCATGCCCGTCGATGGTCAGGCTGCCGTCCCAGATGTCGACGAAGCGCATCAGCAGGTTGATCATCGAGCTTTTGCCGGCGCCGGTCTCGCCGACGAGGGCCACCGTCTCGCCCGGCTTGACGTGGAGGTCGATGTTGTGGAGGATCTCGGTCTCGCCGTAGCCGAAGACGACGTCGGTGTAGTCGACCCGCCCCTCGATCGGCGGCAACTGGTAGGCGTCGGGTTTGTCCTGCACCTCGGGTTGGACGTCGAGCACCTCGAAGATGCGCTCGCCGGCGGCCATCGCTGCCTGCAAGGTGGTGTATTGCTGGCTCAGGTCGCGGATCGGCGCGAAGAAGCGGTCGATCAGGGCGATGAACAGCACGAGCTGCCCGAGACTCAACGTCTCGTTGAAGACCAGCCGCCCACCGACGACGACGATCAGCGCCGTCGAGATCGCCGCGATCAGCGTCACGATCGGGAAGAGGATCGAGGAGAGCCGCGCCGCGTCGACCGCGGCGTCGAGGTTGTCATGGTTGAGCCGGTAGAAGTGGCGAAAGTTGACCGGCTCGCGGGTGTAGGACTGGACGACCCGCATCCCGCTGATACTCTCGGCGAGGTTGCCGTTGACGATGCCGATCGTCCGCCGCGTGGCCCGGTAGGTCTCAATAGCCCGCTTCTGCCAGATGCGGGTGACCACCGTCATCACCGGCAGGACCGTAAAGGCCAGCAGCGCCAGCTTCCAGTTGGTCAGCAGCATGATGACGACGATCCCGACCAGCACCAGCACGTTGCTGAGCAAGCCGATCAGCGTCTGCGAGAACATCTCCTGCAAGACGCTGACATCGTTCTGGATGCGAGTCATCACCGCGCCGACGCCGCGCTTGTCGATGTAGCCGATACTCAGCGACTGCAAGTGGCGGAACATCCGGTTGCGCAGGTCGAAGACGACGCGGTTGCCGAGCCACGACGCCGAATAGAACTGGGCCCACATCGCCCCGAAGCGGAGCAGGACCGTGACGACGAAGATCGCGCCGAGCACGTTGAGGACCCACAACCGCTCGTCGCCACGCACCTCATCGACCGCCAGGCTGAAGAGCCAGGGCAGCGCCAGATCGGTCGCCGTGACCAGCGCGATCAGCACGCCGGCGCCGACCAGCCGCCCTTTGTAGGGAAGGAGGTAGGCGGACAAACGCCGCGCGATGCGAGGGTCATAGGCTTTGCCGAGCAGGTCGTCGGGGTCGTACTGGCGCATCGCTCTCCCCTACCGCCGCCGCTCGATGGCCGCGCTGCCGCTGGCGACCGGCTCGGTCGCCACCTCGTCCCGCTCGCCATCGGACGCGCGTGGCGTGTCTCCGGCGAGGGAGATAGCCGCTTCTTGGTCGCGCAGCTGGAGGTCGTAGAGGTCGCGGTAGAAACCGGGGCCGGCCAGCAGTTCGTCGTGGGTACCGCGCTGGGTGATCCGGCCCCCCTCGAAGACGAGGATCTGGTCGGCGTTCTTGATGGTGGTCAGCCGCTGGGCAATTACGAACGAGGTGCGCCCCGCCATCAGCCGGCGCAGGGCCTGCTGGATCAGGTGCTCGGTCTCACTGTCGACGCTGCTGGTGGCGTCGTCGAGGATCAGGATTCGCGGGTCGAGCAGCAACGCCCGGGCGATGGCCACCCGCTGCCGCTGCCCACCGGAGAGCGACACGCCGCGCTCGCCGACGACGGTGTCGTAGCCGTTGGGCATCCGGGAGATGAACTCGTGGGCGCGGGCGGCCTTCGCCGCCGCGTGGACCTCGTCGAGGGTGGCGTCCGAACGCCCGTAGGCGATGTTCTCGCGGATCGTCACCGAGAAGAGGAAGGTCTCC
>JACDBO010000385.1 GCA_013694885.1 Chloroflexia bacterium
GTCGTCATCCGCCTCGCGGAGACGCCGGCGGCGGGGTTCGGACCGGTCGAGCGGCGGCTCGGCGCGCTGCCGACCGTCACCCACGTCCGCCACCACGTCACCGACGACGGCGACCCGGTGCTCTCGATCCGCTGCGACGAGACGACGGCGACCCTCGACGAGGCGCTGGCGGTGCTGCGCGAGGCGAGGGCGGGGATTCGGGCTGTCCAGGTCAAGGAGCCGTCACTCGAGGATGCGTTTCTGGCCGCCACCGGTCGCGAGTTCGAAGAGGCCGAAACGTCGGCGACCGACGACGGAGCCGCCTCGTGATCCGGGCGGCAACCGAGACACCATTCATCCACTTCATCCACCGAGTCGAGTTGCGGATCGCCGCGCGCTTGCTCGCGGCGACCGCCCGCCGGTTCTTCCTCAGCTTTGCGGCGCGGCCGGTGATGCTCCTCCGCGCGCCCTTGCAACCGCTCCTCTTCCTCCTCAGCTACGTCATCGCCTATCAGATCGCCGGTCAGACAGAGGTCGACGGGGCCAACGCCATCGGCTTTCTCTACATCGGCGCGCTGGCGATCGACGCCTGGGGTTCGAGTGTGTGGGGCAGCGGCTACGCGTTCCAGTGGGAGCGACACGAGGGGACGATCGAGGCGTTGATGCTCGCGCCGACCAGCCGCGTTCCGGTCATCCTCGGCTACGGCGCCGGCCAGTTCGCCTGGGCGATCCCCTCGCAGATCCTCGGCCTGATTGCGGCGCTCCTGCTCGGCGCGCGCTTCGACATCGCCCACCCACTCGTCGCCCTGCTCGCCTTCAGCGCCGTCTACCTCAGCTCGCTCTGCCTCGGGTTCGCCTTCGCCGGGTTGTTCATCCTCACCCGGCAGGCCAACGCGATGGCGAATTTTTTGCAGACGCCGATCTTCCTGCTGGCCGGGTTCATCGTCCCCCGCTCGGCCCTGCCCGACTGGCTGGCTGCGGTGTCGGTCGTCCTCCCCATCGCCCACGCCGTCGACGCACTGCGGGCGACGGCGCTGACCGGTGCGTCGTTCCCCGACGTGTGGCGCCCGCTGCTCCTCTGCGCGACAACCTGCTTCGCCTTCCTCGTCATCGGCCTGTGGGGCCTCAAGCGGGTGGAATATGCCGCAAAGCGTCTCGGTACCCTCGACCTCACCGCCTAGCACCGCGCGGGCCTAGTCCGTCGGCGGCGGGCTGCGCATCGCGCTGGCGACCTGGGTGGCGATGGCCAAGCAGCGCGTGATGAGCACGGGCACGTTCTCCTACATCCTCGTCTGGATGTCGTTCCCGGTCTTCAACCTGGCGATCAACGCGCTGCTCTTCCGCGACGACCCAGCGCTGCGGGACTACGCGATCGTCGGCGGGGCGATGATGTCGTTTCTGTTCTCGACGATCTTCAACGCCGGGCAGATCCTCGACCAGGAGCGCTACCGCGGCACGCTGGGCAACCTCTTTCTCGCGCCCTGCCCGCGCTACGCCTGGCTCGGCGGGATGCAGCTCGTCGCCCTGGTCGAGGCGATCGTGACCGGGCTGCTGACCCTGCTCGCCGGCAAGCTCCTGTTCGGCATCACGTTCGCGGTCAATGTCCCCGCCCTCTGCCTCGCGCTGGCCCTCTTCCTACCCTGCCTCTGGGCCTTCAGCATGATCCACGGCGCGCTCGGCGTCGCGATCCGCGGCGCGAACGACCTGTCGAACCTGCTCTTCCCGCTCATCGTCCTGCTCGGCGGCGTGCTCTACCCCGTCGCGCTGCTGCCCTACTGGCTGCGCATCCCGGCCCGGCTGCTGCCATTCGGCTACGGGATCGAGGCAATCCACGCCGCGCTCGTCCGTGACGCGGACATCACCGAGCTGTGGCGCTCGCTCCTGCCCCTCGCCGGTTTCGCGCTCGTGCTTCCCCTCCTCGGCATCGCCGCCTTCACCTGGCTGGAACGCCTCGCCCGCCGCCGCGGCATCCTGGAGCTGGCTGGGTAGCGAGGGTCGAGGGGTGAGGGGTGAGGGGTGAGGGAGATGGTAGGCTATGG
>JACDBO010000399.1 GCA_013694885.1 Chloroflexia bacterium
TCCTCCTCGGTCAGGACGACGCGGTACGAGTAGGTCATGGTGGATTCCTCCGAGTCGAGCGGCGGGTCGTCCTCACCCTGCCCGCACGCCCCCTGCCACCGGCGATTCACCATTGACGGACCACTAGGGGTCTTCCTGGGCGTCGCGGCGACCGGGGTGAAGATCACTGCCCGCGGCGTGCAGATTGGGCGGTTCGAGAACGGCAAGCTCGTCGAGCGGTGGGGCAGTTCCGACCAGCTCGGCATCCTTCAGCAACTCGGCGCCGCCCCGGTCTCGACCAACTAGGCGATTCTGAGGGCTGGACCAGCTTGACTGACCGCTATCCGCCGCGCAGGCGGAGGCGCCAGACCAACAGGGCGGCCTCGATGACGACGCGGCGGGAGAGTTTCGATTTGCCGGCGACGCGGTCGATGAACGTGATCGGCACTTGTCGCACCCGAACGTCCGCGCGCAGCGCGCGCCACGTCGTCTCGATCTGAAAGCAATAGCCATCGGAGCGGATTGACGGGAGGTCGATGGCTGCCAGGGCATCGCGCCGCCAGACCTTGAACCCGCCCGTCATGTCGTGGATCGGGACGCCGAGCACAGTTTTCGCGTACAGTCCGCCGCACCGGCTGATGAGCCGCCGGTGCCAGGGCCAGCCGATAGATGTGCCGCCCTCGATATATCGGCTCCCGAGCACCAAATCGGCCTCGGCGGCGGCCGCTACCAGGCGGTGCAGATCAGCAGGCTGGTGGGAGTGGTCGGCGTCCATCTGAGCGATGATCGGTGCGCCTTCACGCAGCGCGCGCGAGAGCCCATCGACGTAGGCTCGGCCGAGCCCCGCCTTGGCTGGACGGTGCTGGACGCCGACCCGACCGGGGAAGCGGGCGGCGAGTTCATCCGCGAGCACTCCAGTACCGTCGGGTGAGTTATCGTCCACGATCAGGAGTTGGTAACGGGCGTCGAGCGCCAGCACCTGTTCGGCCAACGACTCCAGGTTTTCCCGCTCATTGTAGGTGGGTACGACGATGACGACCGAACCCACCGGCGCATCGGCATCGGGCGTCGTGCGGTTTCCACTGCTGCTCAAGTGCTTGGGGAGCCGCCGTTGTCTCCAGACTCGCCCCGGCCACGGGCGAGCAGGAATTGGACTTGCGCCAGCAGCGCATCGACATCGAACGGCTTCGAGAGTAACGCGTCTGCCTCGAGCTCCCCGGTGCGGTCACGCAGGGTGCTGCTGGCCGACATGGCGATGATCGGGAGGTTCGCCGTCCCCACCTCATCGCGCAGGCGGGCGATCAACGTGCCGCCATCGACTCCGGGGAGCATGACATCCATGAGGATAAGGTCGGGGCTCCAGTCACGCGCGAGCATCAACCCGCGCGCTCCGTCGGCGGCCACGGCGACGGTGTAGCCCTCGCCTTCGAGCACGACCTCGATTAGCTCGGCGACATCCTTCTGATCTTCGACGATGAGAATGCGTTGCGCCAAGGGAGTCGAGACCTTTCGTGTCGGATCAGCATCGATCCATCGTTCGGTGCAGGCGCACGCCGCGTGCTCCTCCCGAATACCCGCGTACGAACGCTAGTTTACGCGATGTTGAGGCTGGAGAGAAGGGGGTATCGCACATTGCGATGGATGTTCTGGGCGACCGCCGCCTAAGCGGGCGCGGGTGGCCCTGGATCGTCCAGATCCGCACCGAGTCGAGCGAGCTTGGCGACGAAGTCCTCGTAGCCGCGGTCGATATGGTAGGCGTCGCCAATCGCGACCTCGCCGTCGGCGACCAGACCGGCGAGCACGAGACTCGTCCCGGCGCGGATGTCCAGCGCCTGAACGTGGGCGCCCGTGAGTCGCGCGGGGCCGACGACCTCGGCGGTGGTCGAGAGCCGCTCGCCATGCGCGCCGTAGCGCTCGATGCGGATATCCGCGCCCAGCTTGCGCAACTCGTTCGCATACCGCAGTCGGTCCTCGTAGACGCGCTCATGGACGCGCGAGACTCCCTCCGCCTGGGTGAGCAGCGCCACGAACTGCGCCTGCAAGTCGGTCGGGAAACCGGGAAACGGCAGCGTCTGGATGTCCACGGCGCGCAGTTTCGTCCCTGGCCGGATCATCATCAGATCGTCCCAATACCAGATCTCGGCACCTGCCTCGCGCAGCTTTTCGGAGAGCGGCAACATGTCCGCCTCGCGCACGTTGCGCAACGTCACGTCGCCGCCGGTCATCGCCGCGGCGATGGCGAAGGTACCGGCTTCGAGGCGATCCGGCAGCACCGTCTCGGCAACCCCGTGCAGCCGGTCCACCCCCTCGATTGTGATGTAGGGCGAGCCAAGGCCGGCGATGCGGGCGCCCATCCGGTTGAGCAGGTTACCGAGCCAGACTACCTCCGGCTCGGCCGAGGCATTGGCGATCACCGTGCGGCCACTGGCTAAGGTCGCGGCCATGAGTAGATTCTCGGTACCGGTGTGGCTTGGGTAGTCCATATAGATGCGCGCGCCCTGGAGGGCGGCCGCGCGAGCGACGACGGAGTCCCCCGTTATGCGCACCTCAGCACCCATCCGCTCGAATCCCCGCAGATGCAAGTCGATCGGGCGCTTGCCGATCCGGTCGCCGCCGGGCAGCGCGAACGAGACTTCGCCACAGCGCGCCAGCATCGGGCCGGCGGCGACGACCGACGCCCGCGTCGGCCGGAACAGGTGCTCTGGCGCGGTGGTCCGGGTGATCGCCACCGCGCGCACGGTCACGCGCTTGCGCTCCCGGTCGATCTCAACTTCAGCGCCGAACGCGCGCAACAGCTCGGCCATCGAGAGCACGTCGGCGATCATCGGCACGCTGTTGAGCACGACCTCGTCGGCCGTCAGCAACGTCGCGGCGAGCGCCTTGAGCGCCGCGTTCTTGGCGCCGCTGATGCGAGCCTCGCCACGAAGCCGGTTGCCGCCGCGCACCCTCAGCAGCCGCGCTTCCACCGATTCAACTGATTTCGCCGATTCTTGCCCGATAGTCGTCGTCATCACCCTCGCCTTCCGCCCGACCGCTTTGCGTCCCGAGCCACGAAGTATAGGTGCAGGCGCTAGGTGGAACTCATGAGAGCGGGGCCACACCACGGCGGTGATGAAGCTCAAACATGCGAGCCTTCGGCTCGGACTTCGTGCGCGGCCCTGAAGGGACCGCGCTCAACCTTGGAACTCGGCTGATGGAGATTGAAGTATAAATGCGGTGTTCCCAGGTCGCGTGCGCCAAGCCACCAGCCGGCTTGAGCCGGCTTTGTCGGTCTAGCCCGGTCTCTTCAGAGACGGGCTGCCCAGGACTGCGAATTCCCTGATCAATTCCTCAACCTTCAAAAACCGGCGACGAATGGAATGCAACCTCGTTCTCAGCCCCGGCGGGGCTTCCGAGGTTGAGCGCGGCGGCTTTGGCCCTGTGCCGCGCCGCAGGCGCGATGTCCACACCAAGGCGGCGCTGCGCCGAGCCACGACGAAAGCGTCGCCTACGGTTCGTTGTCGCCACCACTCGGCATGGGTCGTCCCCGGCTGCCGCGACGCTGCTGACCGATGCGGAGCCGGAGGACGGCGTGGCGCAGGGCGGCATCGGCGTCGGCCAAATCCTCGCCCGCGTCCCGGCGTTGCGCCAGCGCCTCTTCGGCACGGCGGCGAGCGGCCTCGGCACGCTCGACGTCGATCTCCCCGGTGTGCTCGGCCGTGTCGGCCAGCACCACGACTTTTTCGCGCGTCACCTG
>JACDBO010000401.1 GCA_013694885.1 Chloroflexia bacterium
GGCGACGACGCCGCCGTCCGCGTCGTAGCTGTCGGTCTCGATACCGAGGGTGATCTCCGCTCGGTAAGACTTGCTGGCCACGGCGAGGTACTCGACGGTCCGTGTGGCGTCGCCGACAGCCACGGGCAGGACACCGACCGCGGCAGGGTCGAGGGTACCGGCGTGACCGACGCGCCGCTCGCCAAGGATGCGGCGCACGCGGGCCACCACGTCGTGGCTGGTCCAACCGCCGGGCTTGTCGATCACCAGATAGCCGTGGTAGCGACCGCGTTGAGCGTTCGTCACGACCGGCCGGAGCCCTGCACGGCGTCGCCACCGCCCGCCGCCAGCTCCGCCACACGCCCCAGGAAGGCCTGCTTCTCGGCCTCGCCACCCTCGATCTCGCACCCCGCCGCACGGGGGTGGCCGCCTCCGCCGAACTCGGAGGCGATTGCCGCCACGTCGACATCGCTCGGCAGACTCCGCAGGCTGACGCGCCAGCCGCCCTCGTTGGCGTAGAGGATGGCCGCCGCCCGCGAACCTTCGGTGCCGACGAGGAAATTGACCATCCCCTCGGCTTCGCTGCGCGAGGCATGGCAATCAGTGAAGGTGCGCTCCGTCAACTCCGTCCAGATGAGCGAGCCGGTCCACTGCACGCTGCGCAGGGCATGCTCCCAGAGGCAGACGGAGGATCGCGGCTTGACGCGGAACAGGGCGTCGACAATCGGTACGGGATTCGCGCCCGCGTCGACGAGATCGGCCGCGGTGCGCATGGTGCGCGAGGTGGTTGACTCCGTGCGGAGACCGAGGGTATCGCCGTAGATGCCAGCCAACAGGCATTGGGCGATGTCGGCGGTCAGTTCCGTTCCCCACATCGCCAGGATGTCGGCCACCAATTCTGACGCGGAGGCGGCGTTTGGCTCGACGATGTTGATGACGCCGTAGTTATCGTTGGTGACGTGGTGGTCGATGTTCACGATGGGGTAGCGGCCATTGACGCGGCCGGGATCGTCGGTATAGAACGCGCCGAGCCGGCGACGATCGGAGCAGTCGACCAGGCAGAGGAGATCGAAATCCGGCAGCTCATCCTGGCCGTAGACCACGACCCGCGAGACACCCGGCAGGAAGCGCAGATTGTGGGGCAACTGACCATCACTGATCAGCGGCACGACCTCGATCCCTTGCTGCGCCAAGGCATGCATGATCGCGAGCGGTGACGCTAACCCGTCGGCATCGACGTTTTGGTGCGTCGGAATCAGCACGAGCCGCGCCCGCTTCAGGAGTCTCAGCGCTTCCGACGCGTCCTCGGCGTTGAGTTTCCAGCAAGCCGAGCTCATGGCGCGCTCTCCTGGTCCGGCGCTGCCGCCGACCGGCTCGTCTGTTGCCGCTCGCGCTCGAGGTCGCGCAGCGTCTCGGCGATGCTTTGGGCATGCTCCATCGAGCGATCATCGCGGAAATCGAGTGCCGGGATCTGCCGCATCCGCAGCCTGGGCTTGAGGTGAAACCGGATGTAGCCCGCGGCGGAGCGCAAAGCGGCGAGGGTGGCGGCGCGCTCATCCTCACTCCCGAGCACGCTGATGTAGACGCGCGCACTGCGCAGGTCGGGCGGCACGTCGACCTGGGTGATGCTCATGAACCCGACGCGGGGGTCCTTCACCTCACGGCGAATGATGTCGGCGAGCTCCTCCCGGAGCAGCTCGCCGACCTGCCTCGTCCGTCTCGTCACGGCAACCACCTGACTCGAGCGTCGCGCTCGTCGCGGAATGAGGAAACACGACTACCGTCGCGCCACTTCCTCACGATGAAAGAACTCGATCTGGTCGCCGACCTGAAGGTCGTTGAAGCCGTCCAGCCCCAGACCACATTCGTACCCGGCGGCAACCTCGCGAACATCGTCCTTGAATCGCTTCAGGGATTTGATCCCGCCCTCGAATATGACCGTGCCGCTACGCAGAGCTCGCGCCCGGGAATTGCGCGTGACCCGCCCATCGAGGACGTAGAGGCCGGCGACCACGTCGTTGTTAGGCAGTTTGAATGTCTCGCGGACCTCGGCGTAGCCATCGGTCACGTCCTGGAAGATCGGCGCCAGCATACCGGTCATCGCCTGCCGGACTTCGTCGAGCAGGTTGTAGATGATCGAGTAGTAGCGGACATCCACATGGGCTTTGTCGGCGGCGCGCTTCGCGGCCACATCCGGCCGCACGTTGAAGCCGATGACGATACTCCCCGTCGTCGCCGCGAGGTTGATATCGGACTCGGAGATCGCGCCGGTGCCCGCGTACTGCATGGTCAGTTGCACCTGATCGTCCGTGTCTTCGTTGAGTTTCAGGAGCGCGTTGGTGATGGCTCCGAGCGACCCCTGGACATCGGTCTTGAGGATGACGCGCAGCGCGGCGGTCTTGCCCTCCTGCACCTGGTCGTAGAGCTCCACCAGACTCACCGGGCGGTCGGCGGTCAGGGAATCCATGCGCCGTTGCGCGGAGCGCTGTTCGGCGAGCTGGCGCGCGGCCTTCTCGTCTTCGAAGACCATGAAGGTGTCGCCGGCCTGCGGCACATCGATCAACCCGAGCACCTCGACCGGCGTGCTTGGATCAGCGCGGCGGAGGCGCTTGCCGCGGTCGTCGTACATGGCCTTGACGCGACCCCAGGAGGAGCCAGCGACCACCACATCGCGGAGATTCAGGCGGCCGCTCTGAACCAGCAGCGTTGCCACCGCGCCCCGGCTGCTGTCCACCTTGGCCTCGATGACCACGCCGGTCGCCGGTTTGTGCGGGTTGGCCTTGAGCTCGTGCACGTCGGCGACGAGGAGGAGCACCTCCAGGAGATCGTCGATCCCGAGTTGTTCCCGTGCCGAGACCTCGACGAAGGGCACCTCGCCGCCCCACTCTTCGGGCATTACTTCGATTTCGGAGAGCTGCTGCTTAACCCGATCCGGGTTGGCGGCTTCGAGATCGATCTTGTTGACCGCCACCACCATCGGCACGTTGGCCGACTTGATGTGGGCGATGGCCTCGCGTGTGGTCGGCATCACGCCGTCGTCGGCGGCGACGACGAGCACGGCGATATCCGTCGCCTGGGCACCACGGGCGCGCATGGCGGTGAACGCCTCGTGGCCCGGTGTGTCGAGGAAGGTGAGTCGTCGCCCTTGGGTCTCGACCTGGTAGGCGCCGATGTGCTGGGTGATGCCGCCGGCCTCGCCTTCGGCCACGTTCGCGGATCGGATCGCGTCAAGCAACTTGGTCTTGCCATGGTCGACGTGACCCATGATCGTGATCACCGGCGCTCGCGCCACCGACTCGGGGTCCTCATCGCTCTCCAGCCGGCGTGCCGCGAAACCGGCGACCGTCGAGGCAATCGCGGTCTCCTGCTCGTTCGTCTCCCAGCCGAGGGCCTCGGCCACCTTCGCGCCGGTGTTGTAATCGACCTGTTGATTGAGACTGGCCATGATCCCGAGCTTCATCAGCTCCCGGATGATCTCGATACCGGAGGTCTCGATCAGTTCCGCC
>JACDBO010000410.1 GCA_013694885.1 Chloroflexia bacterium
GAATCCGGCTCATCGGTCCGGTGCCCGCCTGTCACGTTCGCCAGGCGGACACCATTTCGCACTGCGCTTCCTGAACCTGTGCCACCCCTATTACCCATCGTGTCTTACACTCGCCTCGCCAACGTGAGGGACAAGGCCACCCAAAGTGTCGCGAAGTAGTCGCGAACCGCGGCGGACAGCCGCCAGCCTGTCATTTCGAGCCGCCGCGAGAAATCTCTCGTTCAGGGGCGACAGTTTCCCATTAACGAGAGGTTTCCCTCCTGACGATCGGGCAGGCTCTCACTCTTGAATCAAGGGCCGAGGAGCGAGGGCCGAGGGCCGAATCAAGTGCTCTCTCGGCCCTCGAACCTCGAACCTCGAACTTCTCTGCAGATAGGAGATGGACAGACGTGGCAGAACTCAACGGGCAGGTTCTGGAACTGAGCGCGGAGGAACTCGCGGACGCACGTCGCTACACCTACGAAGTGTGGTGGTCCGAGCGGGATGGGAGGTATCTGGCACGCGCCGAGGAGCTTGTCGGCGTCACGAGACATGGGGACACGCCGGAAGAAGCGGTTGAGATGGCGATCGAGGCGGCGGCAACGGCCGTGAGTGCGCTGCGCGATTGGGATCGCGACATCCCACTCCCGACGAACCGCATCCAGCACGTAACCGCGCGCGATGTCTCCTTCGGGCATCCGCCGGCGCTGACCGCCGCGGAGGTTCGCCGCATCCGCGATGAACTGGGGTTCTCCCAGGCCGTCCTGGCGCAGGCACTCGGGGTCAATCCCGGTACGGTCCGAAACTGGGAGCAGGGTCAGCGTCGGGTGAGCGGCGCGGCGCGGCGCTTGCTCCAGGCCGTCCGGGCCTAGCCCCGATTGCTGGAGAAATGGGCATCCGACGCCGCCGGGAGAGAATAGGCGACGTCCAACGCGCCGGGGTCGGCGCGAGCGCTTCGCCAAAATGAATTCGCACGCCCACATCGCGTCTCGGTCAGCCCTCCTCCGAGAAGTGGCACGAACTTTGCTTCTCTAATTGATCGAGACGTATTCTCTATCTAACCGGATGGTCTTTGAAAATGTTTAAGCGGACTCGCCGCGCGGAGAGACAACCGCGTTGGTCAGATCCTCGGCAGGACCGACCTCGCTATCTGCTTTTTCCCGCCCGAGTCCGCGCGAGCCAATGGAGGAACGATCATGACCAACTCGACGTCCAAACTGTTTCAGCACGGACGGAGCCGGCAGAGCCGGCGCGATCTCCTGCGGAAGGGCACCGCAGTCGCCGGTGGCGCGGTCGCCGCGAGCATCGCCGCTCCCGCCTTCCTCCGCCACGCCGGGGCGGCAAGCCGGCAGACGCCCCAGGTCTCCGGCGAACTCGTCGAGTGGGGCTTCGGCATCGCCGAGACCAACGTGTTGGCGCGATCGCGCGTGCTGGCTTTCCAGGAAGCCTACCCAAACATCAACCTCACCGTCGTCGACACCTGGAACGAGCAGACGCTGCTTACCGCCGCCGCCTCCGAGACCGTGCCCGACCTACTCTGGCTGAGCCGGGCGGAAACGGCGACCTGGGCCGGACGCGGCATCCTGATGCCGCTCACCGACTACATCGCGCGCGACAGCTACGACACCTCCCGTTTCTACGAAGCCGCGCTCAGCGAGGCGACGTTCGAGGACCAGATCTACGGGATCCCTGGCGCGATGGATGTCCGTACGCTCTACGTCAACCTCAACCACCTCCAGGCGGCCGGCGTCGACGGCAAGACGATCGACACCTCCAACTGGGAGCAGCTCAGCGAGCTGAGCGCCCAGCTCGTCCAGCGCCAGGGCGAGCAGGTCAGCCGTTGGGGCTTCGACCACAAGATGCAGGCGGGCTGGATCTGGCTCTGGGGAATCGCCAACGGCGGCACGTTCCTCAATGAGGACGGTACTGAGGCCACCTTCAACGCCGAGCCGATCGTCGCCGCGCTCGACTGGGGCGTCAAGGACTACGACGGGCAGGGCGGCTTCGGGCTCTACGAAGCCTTCGCCACCACCTGGCAGGGTGACGAGCAGTTCGCCCGCGAGCAGGTCTCGATGACCCTCTACGAGCAGTGGATGATGAGCGGCATGATCGCCCCGGTGGCGCCGGACCTCAACTTCTGGGTGCTGCCGATGCGGCAGCGCGGCAGCGGCGCCAGCGGCGGCATGGTCAGCTTCGCCGGCGGCAACGGGTGGTACATCCCCGCCGGCGCCAAGAACCCCGACGCCGCCTGGGAGTACATCAAGTTCCTCCACTCCGACGAGACGTGGATGCTCGGCGCCCAGGCCGTCAAGGAAGCCCGCACCGCCGCCGGCGCCCCCTACATCCCCTCGCTGACCGGCAGCACCACCGCCGACCAGTTGCAGATCGACCAGCTCTTCGAACCGGTCGGCGAGGCGTTCGACAACGCCGTCCGCATGTGGCCGGACCTCCTGAGCCAGTCCTCACCGATCCCGGTCGGCAGCTCACCGGTGGCCGGTCAGCTGATCGACATCATCCTCAACGAGGGCGTCGAGCCGGCCCTCCGTAAATCCAGCTCGCCGCAGGATGCGCTCGACACCGCTAATCAGAGCGCGCAGGACGCCATCGACTCGTTCTAGTTCGCGCTAGCGACCGCGCCCCGTTGCGCCGTGCCTCGTGGATCGCACCTACCCACGAGGCACGCGCGGCACGCGGCAGGGATGCACGCAATGGCCAGGACCGCGGCGCCCGCCTTGACCGGGCCGGAAGGGGTGGTGACCGGACGGAGTCGCCGCATGTCCGACGAGGGCAAGGCCGGCTGGATCGCGGTGAGCCCCTGGATCATCGGCTTCCTCATATTCACTGCCTATCCCTTTATCTCGTCGCTCTATTTCAGCTTTACCAAATATGACGTGCTGCAGCCGGCCCAATGGATCGGACTCGAGAACTACGACCGGCTGCTGACGCGCGACCGGCTCTTCCCGCTGGCCCTGCGCAACACCTTCGTCTACGCGCTGCTCTATGTGCCGCTCCACATCATCACCGCGCTCGGCGTGGCGCTGCTGCTCAACGAGGCGCGGCAGATGAAGGGGTTCTTCCGCACCGCCTTCTACCTGCCCTCGATCACGCCGGCCGTCGCCACCGCCTACCTCTGGATCTGGCTCCTCAACCCCAACAACGGTCTGGTCAACAACACCCTCCGCACACTGCACCTGCCCGCGCCCGCGTGGACGACCGACCCCTTCTGGACCAAGCCGACGATCGTCCTCTCCTCGCTGTGGACGATGGGCGCCGCCATGATCATGTTTCTGGCGGCGCTGCAGGGCGTGCCGCGCGACCTCTACGAGGCGGCCAAACTCGACGGCTCCAATGCCGCGCAGCGCTTCCGGAGCGTCACCCTGCCGCTGATCTCCGGTGTCACCTTCTTCGTGGCCACCATCAGCACTATCGCCTCGCTCAACGTCTTCACCCAGGGCTACGTCATGTTCGACCAGGACGGCGGGCCGGAGAACTCGGCCCTCTTCGTGGTCATGTACCTCTACAAACGCGCCTTCGCCAGCGGCTACTTCCAGATGGGCTACGCCGCCGCCATTGCCTGGATGCTCTTCCTCGTCATCCTGCTCGTCACCCTGGTCCAGTTCTGGGGCTCCAAACACTGGGTCTACTACGAATCCGGCGAGCGGTAGCGCCGGTCGTCACGGTGCCCGATGGTCACAACCTGGAGAACGCCCTATGGCAGTCACCAACACCCAACGCCTCCCGCTCGACGACACCGCCCTCGTCGAGCGGCAGCGGCCGGCCCCACC
>JACDBO010000470.1 GCA_013694885.1 Chloroflexia bacterium
CTATGGCCTCGACAAGAGGCGCTCTAGCGCGAACTTTTCCACTTGAGTGCGCACCTGAGGGTCGCCGTTCGGTCACCGCACTTCAGCGAGGACGCAGGTATCGAGCAGCACGCGGACCACTACCAGGCGACCTCACGCAATGGGGACTGATCGCGCGTCAGATCAAGCTCACTCAGATCGGGGCCGTTCAGCAGGTAGTCTTTGAATGTTTGGCGTTCGCCCGTCAGGCGCTGATAGTCGGCTTCGGCGAGCATGACGACGACCTGCCCGCGCCGGCGAATGCGCTGTGGCCCCTGCTCCAGCGCGCGGGTCATCACCTCGCTCAACTTGTTCCTGGCGTCGGCGAATTGCCAGATCATGATGGTCTCCAACTGGGATCGTGGCTAGGTTGTCTAGCTCAACCTGCCGTTCCACTCTACCGCGTCGGTTTGCAAGCATCTCAACAGCGCTCAACCGGCGACGATGGCGAGGTCGACGCTCTCGCGTTCGATGCCGGGGGTGAGGCGGAAGTGGTCCATGGTCAGGCACTCGGTGGGGCACCAGTCGAGACAGAGGCCGCAGCGGATGCAGCTGCGTTCGTCGATGACCATTGCCGCCGCGTACTGACCGAGTTCGGCGCGGGCCATCTCGGCCAGCTCGACGTCGTTGTCGATGCTGTAGATGCGGTCCGGTGAGATCATCTCGATGCAGCGGTGCGGGCAGACATCGGCGCAGTTGTTGCACAGGATGCAGCGGTTGCCGTCGATGAAGATATTCAATTGGCACTGGAGGCAGCGCTTGGCCTCCTCGAAGCCTATCGGTTTGGTGAAGCCGATCTCCGTCTCCAGCGTGTTGTCGAAGGTGCCGAGACCGCGCTCGGGCACCGGCAGCACCGGCATCACCTGGCGGCCGACCCCAGCGTAGTCGTCGCCCCAGACGAGGCGGCGGCTCATCGAGGTGAGGGTCCAGTCGGCGATCCCCTCCGAGAGCAGGGGGTTCGGCGTCGAGATGTACTCGGTGGGGACGCGGGTGATCTCCATCTCCTTGATCTTCGGCATCGTGTCGCGCAGGGCATGGTCGATGAACTCGGCAACGCGCTTGCCCTCGCCGATCGAGGAGATGAAGTTGGTCGGGTTGATGACGTAGTCGCCAGCGGCCCAGACGTTGTCGCGCTCGGTCTTCAGGTTCTGGTCGAGCAGCGGCACGCCGCGACGGTCGACGTCGGGGAAGAGCTCGCCGAGCAAGCGGTTGTCCTGGCGCTGGCCGATGGCGACGAGCACCATGTCGCAGTCGATGATGAACTCCGAGCCTTCGACCGGCTCGGGCCGGCGGCGGCCGGAGGCGTCGGGTTCGCCGAGCTCGTTGCGGACCAGCTCGATGCCGACGACCTTGCCGTTCTCGTCACCGACGACGCGGGTGGGCGCGACCATATACATGATCTCGACGCCCTCGATCTCGGCTTCCTCCAGCTCCAACTCGTCGACCGGGATCTCCTGAATCGAGCGGCGGTAGGTCATCACCGAGCGCTCGGAACCGAGGCGGAGCACGGTGCGGACGCAGTCCATCGAGGTGAAGCCTCCGCCGACGGTGACGACGCTCTTGCCGACCCAGACATCCTTATGGCCAAGGGAGACATCTTCGAGGAACTGAAGACCGGAGACGACCCCTTCGAGGTCCTCGCCGGGGACCCGCATGGTCGACGCGGTCTGGCAGCCGGCGGCGAGGAGGACGGCGTCGTGTTTGCCGGCAAGGTCTTCGAGACTGATGTCCTTGCCGACTTCGGTGTTGTACTGGATCTGGACGCCGAGGTCGGTGATCAGCTCGACCTCTTCGGCGATGACGTCGCGCGGCAGGCGCCACTCCGGCACGCCGGTCCACATCACACCGCCGGGCACCGGGAAGCGCTCGTAGACGGTGACGCCGTAGCCCTTGCGGGCGAGGTCGCGGGCGGCGGTGAGACCACAGACCCCGGCACCGACGACGGCCGCGGTGAGGCCGTTGGGGGGTGGCGCGCTCTCGCGGCGGGTCTCGCCGCGATAGTCGGCGGCGACGCGTTTGAGGTAGCAGATGCCGATCGGGGCGTCGACCTCCTTGCGGCGGCAGGCGTCCTCACAGGGGCGGGCGCACATGCGGCCGAGGCAGCCGGGGAAGACGTTGTGCTCGCGGTTGAGCTCGAAGCTGTCGGCGTACCGGCCGTCGGCGATGAGGGCGATGTAGCGGGAGATGTCGGTGTGCGAGGGGCAGGCGGTCATGCACGGGATGTTGTCGGAGAACCACTGGGGGTCGCCGGTGTAGATCGGGTAGCGCTTGCCGTGCCGGATCGTGAACGGGTTGTAGAAGGACGCATCGACGAAGGCGAGCAGGCGGATGCGCCGGCTGTCCTCGACATCGATGCGGTCGTAGCCCTGACCGGCGATGCCGTAGTTGGCGAGGTCGCGGGTGGCGTGGCCGATCTCGGTCATGTCCATCGCGCGGAAGCGGTCCGCCGACGCGCCGCAGGAAGGGCAGGCGTCCGGCGGTGCGGCGCCCTCGTGGATCCAGCCACAGACTTTGCAACGGAACATGCGCGACTCTCGCTTTCTTCGCGTGCTAGTGCTAGAGGGTGCTGAGGTGCGATTTCGGTGCAGATGCGGTGCTCATCGGCAGCGCCCCTCTTTCATAAGGACACGTTGCGTGAATT